>JAFGMS010000512.1 GCA_016927375.1 Anaerolineae bacterium | reverse complement strand
CGCCTATCGCGCTGCTACGCTTCTCAGGGGTGAGGTTGTGAGCGCCAAACCAGGCTTGACCGGCTTCTCTACGTTATTTCCGGGTGCCACCGAAATAGCCTGATCGCGGAAAAGGCCGGAAGCCCGGCAAGCTAGTGCCTTATATCTGTTTAACGCAGACAAACGTGACAGGCACGATACCATCCTCGGTGAGGCGCACCGCGAACCCTACTTCCTTGAGCGTATCGAGCCAGATTTCCAGGGGAAAAACGCCGCCCAGATGGCGATCCGTCTCGACTGTCAGATGCCCGCCATGCCGGATCAGGTAAACGAATACCATCTCGTAGGTCGTGTCGCTGGGGTCGGGGTCATAGCGGTTCTCGATGAAGGCAACATCGACACTTCCGGCGGAGCCAGTATCATAGCCGGTTCTGTTCTGCCGAAACCGCCCAGTGACCTCCTCAGCATAGGTGTAGAAGATGCCGCCAGGTTTCAGATGGACATACGCTGTGGTAAAAGTTGCCCGCAGATCGTCAACTGTGAGCATGTAGCCGATCGAGTCGGCAATCAGTACGGCATCGAAGGTCTTATCCAGTCTCACCGAGCGCATATCGCCAGACTGGTAGTCGACCTCGGGGTTAAGCTGCCTGGCCAGAGCCAACATTTCGTCGCTGACATCTACGCCGGTAACGGCAAAATATTTCTTCAGTGTGAAATCGAGGTGCCCGCCGCCACACCCCAGATGGAGAATCTCTTTGGCTTCAAGTTGGGAGTATCCCCAGACCGCCTGACAAAACTCCTCGGCATCTTCAACATAATTCTCCTTGGGGCTGACAATTGGCCATACCCAGGCCAGATCACTGTATAGACGTCGCTGGTCACTTTGCATCTCCATCCTCAGCCAAATGAATTACGCCGGGCCAGCCGGAATGTGTTGGACAAAGACCTCCCCAATCTTCTCCAGCGCCTGGCGGCATTCAGGGATCAAATTTCCAAACGCCTGGAAATCGTGATTCATGTTTTTCCAGATATCCAATCGGACGCGCGCGCCGTCAGCCCTGGCCTGCAGCTCGAATGCCTTGATCTGGTCGATTAGAATCTCCGCGCCGCCGGCCTGGATGTACAGAGGAGGCAGCCCATCGAGTCTGGCGTTGAGCGGCGATGCCAGTGGATCGCCGGGGTCACCATCTCCCAGGTACCACCTGGCCCACTGGAGAAGCAGCTGCTGGGTGAGATAATCGTACGACTTGTTGGCGATCATGCTTTCGCCCTGGCATGACAGGTCTACCCAAGGTGACAGCAGAATCGCCAATGCAGGTAACCGCTCTTTAGCCTCGCGAAGCGATAACAAGACCGCCAATGCCAATCCACCGCCGGCAGAATCGCCGGCAACGGCCAGCCGAGCCGGATTGATGCCCTGCTCTATGAGAAAGTGGTAACCGGCTACAGCATCTTCGACAGCAGCTGGGAAGGGATGTTCCGGCGCGAGGCGATAACTCAAGGCCAGCGTCCGTGAGCGAGTCGCTTGGGCTACCTGTGCCGCCAGGCCGTCAGGCTGCTGGTGCTCGAAGACATACCCACCGCCATGGAGATAGTAGACAACAGCCTCGCCGGTTTCGTTAGGTGGGATAAACCATCGGGCCGGTATTCCCTCTACATCGATGGGCATGATACGGACCTGAGCAAGCGCGTCTGTGGGAAAGTTGAATATATCCAGGAACTCTCGCTGCTCAGCAATAATGGAAAGCTTCTCCACTCGCAGAAATATATCCCTCAAGCAAGCAGTCACCACCTCAAACGACCACGACCAACCCGATCGGCGAGGGCCTCGAAAGAGCCGCCGGAAGATTGCGTTGATTGCTGCTGTGAGTAATATCCGGAACGCTTTTATAGCCCTCATAAGAACCTCGCAACGATATAACCCGGCAAATGGATATGGGGGAATATGAGATCTTTTAGTAACTGCTCAACTCTTAGCCTTTAGCTTTCAAGCTTCGATCTTTGACTTGTAAACTCAGACGTGGAAACTCGTCAAGTCTCCACGTTTTGCATATTTACCTGTTTACCTTTCCCGCGTCACTCATGGCTACATTAGAGAGCGCCAAGTAGCTGAGTGGCAACATCTCTTATTGGTGCTATTTTACAGGTTTTGACGGCCAGGTTGCCTGCCTCAATCACTTATCTCACTCGTCATCCGTCGATCTGTCTTTGGTGGAATCGCGCTTTTCCAGGCGCAGTTCCAATACCGATCTTCTTAGCCCGGAGGATACACCCAGCCAGTAGGCACTGGCCTCGCGGCTGTCGACTCTGCCTGCCCGCTTACGGGCTTCTTCAGAAAGCCGGTATAGATACATGATCAGACGGTTGATCTGCTTCCGGCTCTTCCCCTTGGTCAACCGCCAGGACATGTTGAATAGGTCATAAGGCTCACCTACCGGTTTACCCAACGTGAAATCGTAGAGTTCAGGAGGGGTCAGATCCCGGATAGCTGCATCCAGCGTTTCCGGGAAACGAACCGGGTACCAGGCATCAGCCTTATCCGGATGTGTGAAACCTGCCAGGTTAGCGTCGCTTGACCAATGCGAGCCATCAGGCAAGATGGTGTCCTCATTGAAGAAGGCGTTTTCCAGCACAGCCTTCCGCAAGTTAGCCTTTTCGAGATTAGCACCCTGCAGGTTAGCACTCCACAGGATAGCCCCGTCAAGATTGACGCCTACCATAACCGCGTCTTGCAGCTTGGCCCATCCCAGAAAGGCCTGCTTCAGATCGGCATAGGAAAGCTGGGCCCCTTGCAGGTTAGCTCCGCGCAGCTTAGCTCTTGCCAGTGTCCCATCAGTCAAGCATCCCAGTTGACGCAGCCGGGTGACAGCTCGCAGAGCTGTGTTGTTGTTCTTACTGCCCACTTCTTGGATGAGCTGCTCAATATATTTCTCATCAACCTGATCGAACATAACCTCTCAACTCCTCACTATAACCAGGGAATAACCCTGATCGTACCACTTACTGATTTGACAATCATGTATTGCCAGTTCCAGACTGCTTGCAGCACCTGTCATCATAACAGCATACAGCGCACTATGATTTTATTGCAACTTTAGGATGTTATGAAGTGAGGAAACGATGGATCAATGCGCTCACCCGATCTTCGGCAAGAGGCGCCCGGTACGTTTTATATAGGCCTGGTATTCTTCCCCAAAATGTTCCCTCATCATCTGCTCCTCGCGTGGGACCCGGTAAAAGTAGATCGGCACGAACAGCAAGAGTGCTGCCGGCCCTGCGATCCGGTTGTGCAGCAGGAGTGTCTGCCCGATCCCCCACAGCCACATTGCCGCATAGATCGGGTGTCGGACGCGGCAGTAGATGCCCCGTGTGACGACTGCCTGTCCTTTAGCGATCTCCATACGCATCGACCAATTGCAATCCAGATCGATATGCGCCTTTCCGATCACTCCCAACGAGGCGGCAAAAATCACTGCACCTATCCAACTACATAAGGCAGGTAGACGATAATCTGCAAAGCTCAGCCAGGATGCAAAGATGTAGACAAACGGGATCACATGTGTGCCGAGGAAGGAAAGAATAGAAAGCAGGGAGTGCATGACCGACTCACGGCGATCCGTAATAACATTCTGCCGGCTGCGGCTGCGACTTACACCGAGCATAACCAGATATGCCAATGCACCGATAGTAAAGATGATGTGAAAGATATTGCCAGCCATATCTCAACTCTGCTCCCTTGATAGGTAGCACACTATCCTTGCGTGTTACCAGTCTCTTCTCGTCAGCGGATTTTCTCCTTATCGACGTATTCTCTCTGTTGGGAGAGGTTTGCGTGCCTGTTGCCGCTGGCATCGGCTTCTGACTGCAGCGACTCCCATACAGCATCCGGCATAGCGAAGGAATGCTCCTCGCCGGGGAAGGTGCTCGACTGCACATCATCTCGATAAGCCTCGAAGGCAGCCTGCATTGCCTTTCCGATCTCGGCGTAGCGCTTGACGAATTTCGGTGTGAAGCGGTCGAACAGGCCCAATAAATCATGGGTGACCAGCACCTGTCCATCGCAGCCTGCCCCTGCGCCGATGCCGATGGTGGGGATGCTGATCGATTGGGTAATCAGCTCCGCCAGCTGCGCCGGGATGGCTTCCAGGACGATGCTGAACGCGCCGGCCTCTTCGAGCGCCCTGGCGTCATCAAGCAGCTTTTGGGCTGCATCGATGGTTCTGCCCTGCGTCTTGAATCCACCCAGGGCACTGACGCTCTGCGGCGTCAGCCCAATATGTCCCTGTACGGCAATACCGACCTCAACCAAATCCCGGATGGTCGGAGCCATGTGGCGGCCGCCCTCCAGCTTGACGGCATCGGCGCCGCCCTCGGCCAGCAGGCGAGCGGCATTACGCATGGCTTTCTCGGTGCTGATCTGGTAGCTCATGAAGGGCATGTCGCTGACCAGAAAAGCATGCTTGATGCCGCGCCGCACAGCTTGAGTGTGCATGACCATCATGTCGACGGTCACCGGCAGCGTGGTATCGAGGCCGTGCACCACCATCCCCAGCGAATCGCCCACCAGGATCATGTCGATGCCGGCCTGGTCCAGCAGCAGCGCGGTGGGGTAGTCGTAGGCAGTTAGCATCGATATCTTCTCGCCGCGCTCTTTCCTGGCCTGCAAATTGTGAAGTGTTATTTTGTCGCCCATCTGCATTCTCCTTGTCGATCAACAGACGCTCTCACAGCGTGGAAGCTTCCTTATATGGGATGTCACAAAACAGGAATGCCCCCCCTCGCAACGTTCACCTTCCGGAACGAAGCATGTCTCAGCAGCATGGAAGTTGGGTATAATTTCTCTCAAATGGTTATCCGTTTCCTTCCGGCCGGTCTGGTTTCGGAGGGCAAAGCCATTCCGTTACCCTATCTGGAATCTGTCCATCGCATCGGATGTGCAGCTAATTCATTGAATGCATAAGTCACCAACAAGGGGCATGCATCGTACAGAGCAAGCGGGGCTATTTTATTTGTCTATTCCCCAAAAGCCCTTCCCCGCTTTTTTGAGAAGATATCAACAATTGCTCAAACTGAACACGAATATCTTGTATAATTTCTTGTGAGTTGGAGGCCATAGCTTCCTTCCTGGTGTGTTTTGGGAAAAACGAGATGGTTCATGACTCCGTGATATACGGGGGAGTTATTTGAAAACTGATTGCTCACTCAATACTGCGCTAAACGTATGTGCGGGCTCAGCGTAATAGGTGGATTCCCGCTTTCGCGGGAATGACAGCGCCGAGAAGGGGTAAGACACCGAATATGACGCGTTTTGCAAATAACTTGGCTCATTTCACATAACGGTG
>JAFGMS010000511.1 GCA_016927375.1 Anaerolineae bacterium | reverse complement strand
TACATTAGCCTGGACATTTTCATCTATTGAAGGCGCAGGCGTTAGCCCGGCATCGTAACTGCGACGAAGATAAGCTCCTCGATAGGCGCCCCTCAACATCTACATATGCCACTCACAATCGCTTGTCTACGCATAAACATCAACCCTGTTTTGGCAATGCCGCTAAAGTCGCCCTGTTGCCGATATCTATCCTGGCGCTCGTAGGATTGGTTGTGATAGCCGGCATATCTTGACAGGTATCGTAGGTCGGATTGAAATCCGACCGTCACGGCTATGGATTGTCTTCAGGGTTGCTTTAGCGGTTTTGCCTGTTTTGCGTATGTGAGGCCTTCATAAGTGTCAACTTAACGAGCATCGACGCATATTGTCATTCCCGCGAAAGCGGGAATCCATACGTTACAATGACGAATAGCCCAACAAAGTCGGATTGACGCAAGGTTTAAGTTGACACCTATAGTGAGGCCTTATGTCATATTTCGGGAATGCATCCGCTTCAGTATCTATCTGTAAATGGTTTTGCGTTGCTGTTTTTCTTCTATGTTGAGTGCTCAGGCACCAGCCCTTCGTAATAGGTGATGTGCAGCAGCTCATGAGCCTTCTCGCTTCCCGGCTCACCTATGAAGTCCTTATAGAGATACTGGACCGAAGGATTCTGGTGTGACTTGCGGCGGGACTGCCAGCCATCGATCATATACAATCCCTTGATACGCTGCTCGATCACCTCGGCACGATTCTGACTGTAAGGCTGGCCTCCGCCGTTCACACATCCGCCAGGGCAAGCCATGATCTCGATGACATCGTAAGTAGAGGTGCCCTTTTCGATGTTCTCCAGGATCTTGCGGGCATTACCCAGGCCAGACGCTGCCGCAACGTGAAGCTTACGACCATTGAGATCGATGGTGGCCTCCTTCACCCCGGAAATCCCTCGCACCGCTGTGAAGTTCACGTCATCCAGCTCTTGCCCGGTCACTTCCTCGTAGATAGTGCGCAGAGCTGCCTCTAATACGCCGCCCGTTGCACCGAAGATGACGCCGGCTCCCGTTGATTCGCCGAGCGGATTATCGAAGCTCTCATCGGGCATATAACGCAGATCAATGCCACTTTCTTTGAGCATCTTCGCCAGCTCGCGGGTCGTGATGACATAATCGACGTCGGGCAGACCATCGTGACTGTGTTCCGGCATGGCGGCCTCGTATTTCTTGGCAATGCATGGCATCACCGAGACCATTACCAGGTCTTTGGGGTCGATCCCCATCTTATCCGCATAATACGATTTGCTAACCGCGCCGACCATCTGCTGAGGCGATTTGCACGATGAGGGCATGTAGCTGAGCTTGGGGAAATGATACCTGAGGAAGTTAATCCAGCCGGGGCAGCAAGAGGTGAGAATAGGTAGGTTCTCATTCTTGGTCACCCGTGAGATAATCTCGTGCGATTCTTCCACCACCGTCAGATCGGCTCCAAAAGTCGTATCGAAGACAGCATTGAAGCCCATCCGGCGCAAACCGGCGACGAGTTTTCCGGTTACCGGTTGGCCTGTCGGAAAGTCGAACTCTTCACCAATCGCCACACGAACTGCCGGGGCAACCTGTACCACAACCTTCTTGGAGGGATCAAAAAGCGCTGCCCATGTCTCATTGATGTAACCCACTCCGGTTAAAGCTGCTGTTGGACACACACTGACACACTGTCCGCAATACACACAGCTTGAATTGACCAGCGGCTGCATCTCGGCTGGGCCAACGGTGACATTGAATCCCCGGCCAAACGCCGTTAACGCGCCAACAGTCTGAACTTCGTTGCACATCGTCTCGCAGCGGCGGCACATAATGCACTTGTTGGGATCGCGCTTGAGCGCCCCGCTGCTTTTGTCGATCGGGAATGTGGCACGCTCTCCTTGTTGGTATTTCTGGGTGTTGATGCCAAACTCATGGGCCAGGCTCTGCAGTTCACAGTCGGTGGACTTTGCACAGATCAGACAGTCCGTCGGATGGTTGGATAGTATTAGTTGGAGCAGCGTACGTCGGGCGGATAAAACACGCTGGGAATTCGTTGTGACTCTCATGCCTTCAGCTACGGGCGTCGAGCATGAAGGCGCCAGATTGCGCCGGCCTTCGACCTCCACGACACAGATGCGGCAGGAGGCCGTTTGATTGTGCATCTTCATCGCATCCAGGTTGAGATAACATAGGGTAGGGATGTGAATGTAGACTTGCCGTGCAGCTTCCAAAATAGTAGTGCCTTCGGGCACGCTTACCGGCTGGTTGTCGATAATCAAATTAACCATGTTACAGCACCTCAGTTATTCACAATTGCGTCGAATTTGCACGTTGTCATACAGCTGCCACATTTGATGCAGCGCGATTGATCGATGACATGAACCTGCTTGGCTGTGCCTGAAATAGCATCGACGGGACAAACACGTTTGCAGGCAGTACAGCCACGACAATTCTCAGCTAAGATCCGGTAATGCAAGAGATGCTCACACACACCAGCCGGACAGTGCTGATCTTCAACATGGGCCTGATACTCGTCCCAGAAGTACTTCATGGTGCTGAGGACAGGATTGGGGGCCGATTGCCCCAGGCCGCAAAGCGATGTATCGATGATTGTATTGGAGAGACTGCGCAGTTCTACCAAATCTGCTGGCGTGCCTCGCCCCTCTATGATAGCGGTCAATATCTCCAACAGCCGCTTGGTTCCGATCCGGCATGGCACACACCGCCCGCAAGACTCATCTGCGGTGAATTCCAGGTAGAACTTGGCGATGTTAACCATGCAGCTTTTGTTGCTGAGGACGATCATGCCACCTGAGCCCATCATCGACCCAATAACCTTGAGCGATTCGTAATCGATGGGCGTGTCCAAAAATTGTTTGGGGATACAGCCACCGGAAGGTCCACCTGTCTGGACGGCCTTAAACTCTGCGCCATCGCGGATACCACCGCCGATATCGAAGACAATCTCGCGCAGGGTCGTGCCCATCGGCACCTCCACCAGGCCGACATTGCATACCTGGCCGGCCAGCGAAAAGGCCTTGGTTCCTTTACTGGTTTCCGTACCAATAGCACTGTACCAATCCGCACCACGAGCAAGAATCACCGGTACCGTAGCCAGCGTCTCAACGTTGTTCACCACCGTAGGACATCCCCATAGCCCACTCTGAGCCGGGAAGGGAGGCTTGGTACGCGGCTCGCCACGCTCACCCTGAAGGGAGTGGATTAGAGCGGTTTCTTCGCCACAGACAAAGGCACCCGCTCCCAGACGAATTTCGATACCAAAATCGAAGCCGGACCCCATGATGTTCTTGCCCACTATGCCGGCTTCCCGCGCTTGCTCAAGAGCAACCCGCAAACGTTGTATAGCCAATGGATATTCCGCCCGGATATACACATAGCCCTGGTTTGCCCCGATAGCATAGCCTGCAATTGCCATCCCTTCGATTACGCTGTGGGCATCGCCTTCCATGATAGAGGCATCCATGAATGCCCCCGGATCGCCTTCGTCGGCGTTACAAACCACATATTTCTTATCACCCGGATATCCACGGGCAAAATCCCACTTCTGGCCAGCAGGAAATCCCGCTCCCCCGCGCCCGCGCAAGCCGGCGCTTTTGATCGTGTCGATCACCATTTCGGGCGACATCTCGGTGAGTGCCTTGCCGAGGGCCTGATAGCCCTCTACCGCGATGTACTCCCGGATGTCCTCCGGATTGATCAGCCCACAGTGGCGTAAAGCGATACGCTGCTGGCCCTTGTAAAAAGGAATATCTTGCTGTGTCTTGATTTTGTTCCCCGAGGCCGGATCTTCGTAGAGAAGCTGCCTGACGATTTGATTGCCAAGAATATGCTGCTCAAAGATGGTATCAACATCATTCGGTGTCACGCGGATGTAAAACACATCATCCGGGTAGATTTTGACAATTGGCCCTTCCTGACAAAGGCCAAAGCAGCCGGTAACTAAAGCTTGAACTGTATCATCCAGCTCATGCTTGGCGATCAACTCCTGAAACCGGGCAAGGACCTGCCGGCTTTCGCTGGCGAAACAGCCCGTGCCGCCACAAACCATGATGGTTCGTTCGGTAATCTCCTCTCCAGGTTCATCCAACCGAAGATGCAGCAGAGGGCGGTATTGCCGGCAAGTGTCAAGCAAGTGCTGATAGGATTCAATTTTGGGCATGGATTGGTTCTTTCTTTCTGTCTATCTCTACCAGGTAGTGCTCAAGGATCTCCCGGACTTTTTCCGGCTGAACCCTACCGTATACCTTCCCATTGACGGTAACCACAGGTGCCAGGCTGCAAGCTCCGACACAGCGTAAGCTCTCAATAGAAAACTGGCCATCCGGGGTGACCTCCCCTGATTTGATATTGAGAATGCGCTCAAACTCCTGCAAAACTTTATCGGCGCCGTTTACGTAACAGGCAGTCCCGAGACAGACACTGATCTGCACTTTGCCCTTGGGTGTGGTCGTAAAATAGTTGTAAAAGCTGATAACCCCCGAAACCTCTGCATGTGGAATTGAATATCGGCTGGCCACATGGCGCTGCACTTCCTCCGGCAAATAACCGAAGATTTCCTGTGCCTGGTGTAGGATCTGGATCAGAGTTTCTCTGCGGCACGGATCATCGGCAGCAATGTGTAACGCATCAATATGATCATCGAGTTGTTCGTAAAGCTCAGCCGGCAGCTGCCTTATTGAATGTGCTGGGCCAATACAAGCCATTAGTAACCTCCCATATCAAGGTGAAGACCTAGTACAGTTGGGCACAAATAGACCCAGGGTTTACGACCGCAGGTCGTCGATACGTATCTTGCCCAACTGTTTAAGGACTTTCTGAAGTCTTAGAAAGTCCTCAGTATTCTCGGGGCGAGCCATAACTATGGGTTTATTTCGCCCCGAAATACCAGCTCACCTTTTATTAGCTTGAGTAGACAAAAATATTCCCGCATCCTTCGTGGGCGGAGAGAACTATATTCCATGACTGTGGGGCACAAAAGTTATAAATGTAATTTTTCACAATAATAAATATCACTGAGGATATGGTCGTAAATGGCTACAATTGGGCAAAGGCGTTTGTATCATTTACCAAAAAGGATGGCTCTTGCAGGTTTCCCTCAAAGATCCCGTGAGAGATGGCAGCGCCAGGAAAGCATTCGATCGATGTATTCCCCTCAACTTATGTTTCAAGGAAAAGCTGTAATGCTCAAATACAAGAACCCGTTTATCTCAACTGTATTATCGTTGATATACATCATAGGATGTGGAGGTTGTGCTTCCAATGCCGCTCAGCTTCCCCAGACAACCGCGGAACCCTCCGTAGAAGAGGTGCATCTTATCAACCCCATGGGACCTGCAGTTATACCAGTTACCGGCATTGCCGGTGAAAACGTCAAGGGAGATATCCGCGTCGATATCCAATACTGGAAAACAATCGATGAGGCTGTCGGTCTGTTGTCCGGAGATGGCACAGAGCTTGCTGTCCTGCCTGTGACGGCCGGGGTCAATCTGCGCGCCAGCGGCATTGATATCGCCTTGCTGGCTGTTCACGAGTGGAAAGTCTTCTATCTGATTGCATCGAACGACAGTGATTTTACCGGCTGGCCCTCATTAACCGGAAAGACCATCTATACACCTGAATCTAAAGGCCAAACAGTCGATGTCTTGACCAGGTATGCGCTTCTCAAGGAGAACATCACCCCTGACGAAGATGTCTCTTTTGCCTATCTACCAGCACAGGAAATCGTCGCGCTCTTCCGGGAAGACAAGATCGAGTTTGCGGCCTTACCAGAGCCGTTTGTTACCCAGGCCCTGGCGTCAGGAAAAGGAAAGATCGTGCTTGACTATCAGGATTACTGGTCTGAGGTCAGTGGTGCACAAGAGGGAATTCCGATAGCCGGTCTGTTTGTCAGGCAAGATTTTTACCACAGCCATCCGGGTGCGGTTCAAGAAGTCACCCGGATTTTTGCCGCATCGACCCAATGGGCAAACGACCATCCTGACGCTGCTATTCAGATCAGTGCAGACGTGCTGCCCCTACCATCAGAGCTGATCAAGGAATCCTTGCAGCGTATCTTATTCGAGTACATCCCAGCACTCGAAGCGAAAGAAGACATTCTGGCTTTTCTGATCGCAATGCAGGAAACATATCCGGAGGGGATTAAGAAAATCCCGGATGATGAGTTCTTCAAGTGATGAAGAGTCTGTTTCGAGCCTTGCTTGGGATTGTGCTTTTAGTTGCCGCATGGCAACTGCTGGCTATATTACTGAATAGGAGCATTATTCCGACACCCGCGACCACATTCCGGCAGATGGGGGAACTGATTTCTTCAGGTGAGATTATCGTGGCCGCGGGGCAGACCGCCTGGAAGGCATTCCTGGCCTTGTTACTGGCTATGCTAATCGGTATCTCCTTGGGATTATGTCTTGGGCTGTCCGGCACACTCTATGACATGTTTCGACCGCTCCTGATGATCATCCAGGCTGTTCCGGTGATTGCCTGGCTTTCGCTTGTCATCTTTGCCTGGGGAATAGGTTGGAGAGGCCCCGTCTTTCTAACCTTTCTGTCCCTCCTGCCCATCTCCATTTTTACGACCATATCAGGCGTACATAACCTGGACAAAGACCTGTTGGAGATGGCCGGCCTTTACCGGGTGCCACGACGCAAAGTGTTCAGTAAAATTTACCTGGGCTCACTGCTCCCATTTGCCATCGCGATCTTGGATGTCAGCATCGGACAGGCCTGGAAGACCAGCCTTGTGGTCGAGTATCTCTGCGGCGGAAGCGGTCTCGGGGTCAAAATACTGATGGCCCGGATGAATATTGACTTTTCCGGCGTCTGGGCTTTGACCCTGATTGCTGTGATCTTGGGTCTGGCAACCGAACGTCTTATTAAAGAGGGACTAAAGGGGATCTTCCGTTCATGGGTCACCATCTGACGGTAAAGAGACTGTCTAAATCCTTTGGCTCGCTACCTGTGCTGGATGACTGGGATCTCCAACTCAAAAGCGGGGAGCGTCTGGTGCTGTTGGGGCCCTCAGGCTGTGGAAAGACCACCTTCTTGAGAATCATCTCAGGGCTAGAACAGCCTACCAGTGGTATGATCAAAAAGGAGACCGATCAGATTGGGTTTGTCTTCCAGGAACCCCGGCTGATTCCGTGGCTGGATGTCAAGGGGAACCTGCGATTTGTTGATGAGCAAGGAGATATCGGCGAGATACTCACCCAGCTCAGGCTAACGGGGTTTGAGGATTATCTGCCGTCTCGGCTCAGTGGAGGAATGAGGCAGAGAGTCAACCTGGCGCGAGCCTTGATTACCAGACCCAAACTCTTAATCCTGGATGAAGCTTTCTCATCGTTGGACTTCAAGGTAAAAGTCGCCATTATGGAAGATATTCAGCAACTCTGGCTGACACATCGTTTTTCCATTATTGCAGTCACTCATGATCTCAAAGAGGCGCTTATGCTGGCCGATAGAATCATTCTGTTATCTGCGCGACCGTCTAGAATCATCCGGGAGATAGAGGTAGAACTGGAGACAGACAGAAGCCCATCAATGTCTGGCCTCTTACGGTTGGAAGCTGAACTGATTGACATGATGTGTGGCGACGAGCTAAATGGATGACCACTATTGCTAAGGGCAGATCATGCTGGTAGGCGACTTTATGACGCCCAACCCCATTACCGTTCGACCGGATAGCGATTACCTGGCTGCCATCGCATTAATGCGCGCCGGCCGCTTCCGACATCTCCCGGTCATCGATGAGCAAGGCCGGCCGGTTGGCATCGTCACGGGGGGTGACCTGGGCAGTGTTAGATCGACAGGCAGACTCAAGCAGCAGGCCTTTCAGTCTGACGGAGTCCTGATACGCGTCCACGAAGTCATGAAGCACCCTGTCATAACCACTACGCCGGAGCACCCGCTAGAGGAAGCTGCCCTGCAAATGGTTGAGCATGGAATTGGGTGCTTGCCTGTTGTAGAGGACGAACGGCTGGTGGGCATCATCACCGGAGCCGATATTTTTGATACATTTATTGAGATCCTGGGCGGTGGCAGCCGGACTATGCGTTTATGTGTTCAAGTTGATAATACGCCAGGGCAACTTGCTATCTTAACAGGAAAGATTGCTGAGGTGGGAGGCAATATTCTCTCGATTGCCTCATATCCGGCCGATAGACCTTCATGCATCAACCTTGCTCTGCGCATTGACGCCATTACACTTGCCGTCTTGCAAGCTGCAATCGATGTCCTCCCTGGCGTCGCGATTACCAACATCTGGCATCAATCAGAATAACAGACTGCCGGGTTTGATCGCTTGCGACAGCCGGCCCTCTTCCCCTTCCCTTGCGTCGTTTGAGCTGTTGTATTATTGTTGCCAACATAAGAGTGATGCCCCAGGAAGGAATTGAACCTTCAGCCTACCGCTTAGGAGGCGGTCGCTCTGTCCGTTGAGCTACTGGGGCTTGGCCGCAATTATAGCAAAGCGGCTATACGGCCGCCAGATTGAACTGTAAACAGTCGAGCGGAGCAGGTCTGCAAATGGGCAATCGGATATGTGGCGAATGTTGGCCAGTTCACTCATATAAACCATATGCCATCAACCCATCAGCCGATGCCGCATGCTGACCGCTGATAGTTAACGTTTACTTGGAAAGTTATCGTATGCCAGGTGGCCCGCATAAACCCGGTGATAAGGTGGGAGGTCGCTACACCATCGCTGATGTGCACAGCATCGGTGGGATGAGTGCACTCTACAAAGCACACGATGATCAATCAAGTGATCCCAACAGATGTTTGGCACTCAAAGAGGAGATTATCCAACCGGAAGAGCCCGGCAAGATTCCGAATCTGCTCGATGAGGCTCGCCAACGGATTAAGGTGCTGAAAGACCTCGATCACTCTGCCATCCCCAAGATCGAAGATAGCTTCACCGCCGATGATAGCATTTACATTGTCATGGAGTTTATCGATGGCAAGGATCTGGAAGACATTCTTAATGAGACTACCGGACACCTGCCCATCAAAAAGATCTATGGTTGGGCCATCGAGTTGTGCGAGGTGCTCAACTATCTACACGGCCACCAACCTGGGCCGGTTATATTTCGCGATCTCAAGCCTTCCAATATTATGATCGATCGGGAAGATAAACTCAGACTGGTAGATTATGGTATCGCCGGTGTGTTTTCTAAGGACAAGATCTACGACCCACTCGGCACCGATGGGTATGCTGCGCCTGAGCAGTATAATGGTCTGGTCACACCTGCGATTGATATCTATGCTCTGGGAGCCACACTCCATCACCTGCTGACTAAGCGCGACCCGCGTCTGGAGCCTCCGTTCTCGTTCAACAAGAACCGCATCAGCGACCTCAACCCTGCCGTTCCCTGGCAGCTTGAGGATATTGTCATGCAGGCCCTGGCTTTCGACCCCCAAGACCGCTTTACCAGTATCGGTAAGATGATGGAGGCCCTCCAAAAGATCGAGGATCAAATTGACAAATGAATCGGCGAGTACCCGCCCAGGAGAGCCTTGCCAATATATAGGTGAGTCCCTCAAGAACCTGGTAGCTAAGAGCTGCTATAGACAACAAACATCTATGATGGTGAATCATAAGTGTCAACTTAAGAGCCTCGTATTGCTCGATGATCCGCCTTTAGCCTCGCGAACTACGTGTCATTCCCGCTTTCGCGGGAATGACACGTAGCCGTAGCGAAAAGGATGACATTGGGCTTAAGTTGACAC
>JAFGMS010000510.1 GCA_016927375.1 Anaerolineae bacterium | reverse complement strand
TCATCCCTTCATCTCACAGCCAGAAGCTAACAGCTAAGAGCCAACAGCTGATAGCCGAGTAGTTACCAATAAGGTTGAAGTGTACCACCATAGAGCCAGAGATGCAGTGGATAATCGTCACTCATGGTTGGGGAACCGACTTACGCATTCGAGTGCTCCTCCTAGAGTGCCTTCAGCCAGCCCTCGATGGTTTGTGCCAGCCGTTCGCTCACATCCCGGATACTTTGTAGTCCTTTCAATCCCATCATGCGGTAGATCAGGCGGATGTCCTGCTCAAGGTCTTCGATAGCCCAGGCCGCTTTCCGATAAGGCCACACACGGTGGGCGGGCTCGTCGTTCAACTCCATGGTATAAACCTGATTGACCAGCCGCTCGACGAAGCGCTTGTTGACCGTGCGTTTATCGCCTGGAATGATGGGGCGGGGGATGCGGTCACTGAGGCCGTACTGCTGGCAGTACGCTCTAACACGCAGGGCGGTCTGGCGCCAGACGTCACCGGCCGGGTTATAGCTCCCCTCCGGATAGGTAGATTGATAGAGCTGCAGCAAGTCCGGAAAGCGGCTGCTGAGAACATCGAAGAAGTAGGTGCGCTGCTGGTCAGACAGGGTAAGACTACTGGCGAGGACAAAACGGCCGCCGTGATCGGCAGTCCGGCGGACGACGGCTTCCAGGTTGGCGTTGTCATCGCACAGCCCGGGCAAAATCGGCATCAGGCAGGTGCCGGTGAGAATACCTGCGGCGGCGAACTTTTCCATAGCATCGAAGCGCTTCTCGGGGGGCGGGGCCAGCCGCTCAAGCTGGCGCACACGGTTGTGTTCGGGGGAATCGGGAGTCGAGATGATGCTGAAGGCGACCACTGCCTGGGCGCGCTCCTGGATGGCTTTCAGAAGGTCGAGATCACGCAGAACGAGCGGCGAGCGCTCCAGCACGAAGACCGGAAATCCCAATTCGAGGCATATTTCCAGCATCTTACGGGAGAGGCCGAATTTGCGCTCGGCAGGCTGGTAATCACCTGTGAAGACGGGATCGACGGGAGCGCGGGTGAGCGCCCGGCGCAGCAGAGTCGGTACATTTTCCTTGACCTTGATGATGTAGGGGAAATCGTCGATGTTGTCGTAAGGGGCGTATTTCCGCTCGCGGCAGTAGCAGAATTCACAACCATGCTGGCAGCCGATGTAAGGATAGGCGCTGTAGCGTGTCCAGAACCAATGATCAGGACGCTTGGATTTGTTCAGGATCGTTTTGGGTTGGTAGGGAATAAAG
Organism: Anaerolineae bacterium; assembly: GCA_016927375.1. Classification (GTDB taxonomy): domain Bacteria; phylum Chloroflexota; class Anaerolineae; order Aggregatilineales; family UBA3940; genus JAFGMS01. The sequence continues at coordinate 9,540 of JAFGMS010000510.1, read as the reverse complement.
GTAGCTTTTCGAGGCATGTTGTAAACCAGTAAACTGGCTTTGAGGCAATAGTTACTTCCCTTGGCCAGTTATGTATATGTCCGACAGCCACAAAGGTGCATTTCTTTTTCACCACAGAGATTGTAGGCAAAGAAATTAAGATCTCACTATCACGTGCCTTAGAAGATGATATGGTTGCTATTCAGAATCTTCTGCGGCTCTCTCGTTTCCGGGTAAGAAGTTGGCCAGCCCCATGCTCTTTCCCAATTCGTGGATGTTTAGCAGAAAGCTCGCAAGAGCGTCAAAGCCTGAAGTGTTGCCTGTTTGCAGGATTCGCAATTCATCAATCTGAGGTAAGCTGGTGGCAAGTGCAGGGAGTTGCTCAATCAAACGGGCTGTAAGATCCTGTTTGTTTGCCAGATTGCGGATCTCTTGTTGCAAGCGGTTCACCTCCGCCTCGCTTTTCATGATGGCTTGCCTTACACGGCTTTCTGCCTCTGTGCGCTCCAAGCTTGCGTTCTGCTTGGCCTCTTCCAGGGAATCAGCCAATTGCTGGCTGATCAGATTCAGATCAGCCTCCAGCTTCTTGAGTGTGGTTTGCCGCTTATAGGCTGCCTGCTGTGCGATGAGCTGTGCTTCGTTGAGACGTGTTTCTTCATCAAGTTTCGCCAATGTCGCACCAACTTCCATTTGATAGCGCTGCCCTTCTGCGTTCAAGCGTGCCTGGTATGATTCTGTTTGTTTGCCCTGTTTTGCCAGTTCGATCGCTGTGGCAGTCTCTGCCTCAGATGTCTCTGAGAATTGGTGAGCTTCCAACTCTCGTTTGCGGATCTGTTCCTGCATGCTCAAGCGGCTCATATGAGCGGCCAGTTGTTTTTCGTGGCGGAAGGGAGCCTGTAGGTTTTCCCACAGTTCTTGTGAACTTACCATTGCTTCTTTCAGTTGCACCGTGACGATTTTTATTCCCAGTCCTTCAGTGGCTTCTGCATCGTTCTCTATGCGTCCTTCTGCCACGATCTTTAGCCGCGCAGTGAGTTCTTCAATAATCGGTGCCTTGTCGGTGAGGACCTCTTCGACACTCATTGTTGCAATCTTGTCCTTGATGGCCGCTTCGGCCTGCTCTCGAAGCTGCGCATTGACGATTCCCAATGGGTCTCGCAGATCTGAGAAGTCAAGTTTTTGATAAGCAATGCTAAAATCAGCTATCTGCCATTGGACATAGGCCAGGATATTGACACCCTGCTTTTCTTTCGTGATGCAGTTGGCAACAATGCCAATGGTTTGCATTGCGGCCGGTACGACAAGATATGAATCGGTGCTTGGGCGGAAACGAAACGATAAGCCCAGGCCAATTGTAATTGGTTTCTTATGTCCGGAGCGGGTGCGCACAACGTAGACATTCGGTGGAACCACGACCCAGTGCCAAAAGAGGAAGCTTGTCTCGCGCACCCGTATGGGTTCCTTTTCCATCTGAAGCTCTTCAGAGGTGGGAAGTCCTGTTACCATGAGGGGAATGGCACGGCGTGGCATCTGTCTGGATCTGGCCCGTTCTCTTATCAACTGGGTGGGAAGTGCAGATTCGCTTCCCACTTGCTCTACTGAGGCGTCACCGATTTCAGTGCCAGGACTCGGTTCTTCTTGAGACGATTCGATGCTTGAAAGAGCATACATGACATCGCCAGCCTCGTCGAATGCCGCGTTGGCCATCTGTGAGATATTTTGCTCCCGGAACAGCTCGGCAGCTGCTTTTCGTCTTTTTCCCATCATTAGCCTCCCAGCGTCTCAAGATGTTTTTCCTCTTCGGATTTGTACCGTGCTTCTCCATTCTACAATATCATCGAGGAATCAAGCCATCGGGCAAGGCGAATGGTTTTGAAGCAAGAGGTAGTGCTATATAGGGATGGTGCCACATTTCATTTCCATGAATCTGGAGAAAGCTCAGTTGGCGAGCAAAAAGATTGCTTTGCTGACAGCAAGGGTACGTTTCAGATTGGGGTAGCGTCAGGGCTGCAGGCGGAGAAGGTTCCCCTAGGAGGATGGTAGGAGGATGCCTGGAAGACGCTTGGGCAATACCTTCACTATCTTGCCCCGAAATTGAAACATACACGATAGCAGTGACTGCATTGATAGTGAGGGGTAAACCTGAGTATAATCATCCAAATAAGGAGGTAGCTATGACCCATCTGACCATTGGACAACCTGCTCCTGACTTTGTCCTGCCCAGTCACCTGGATAAGGATATTCGCCTGAGCGATTATCGAGGCAAAAATGTTGTGTTGGCTTTCTTTCCGCTGGCCTGGACGCCGGTCTGTTCGAGCCAGATTCCATGGTACGAGGCCGATAAGGCCAGGTTTGCTGCTCTGGATACACAGGTATTTGCGCTCAGCGTTGACTCGGTGCCTTGCCTGAAGGCGTGGCTCGATACTTTCAATGGCGTGACGTATCCAGTATTGAGTGACTTCTGGCCGCATGGGGATGTGGCGCAAAAGTATGGTGTGCTGCGCTCCAACGGGACGTCCGAGCGTGCTCTGTTTATTGTGGATAAGCAGGGGATTATTCGTTACATCGATATTCATGATGTAGACAAGCAGCCTGACAATGAGGTGCTCCTGGCCGAGCTGCGTAAAATCGATCCCGAGGCGGCAGCCAGAGAGCCAAAGACTGAAAAGCTGGCTGATGAGAAGATTCCAACAGGTGGTGTCGTGATGTATTGCACCGGCTGGTGTCCTGACTGCCGCCGAGCGCGCAAGTGGCTCAGTGAGCATAACGTCCCCTATACCGAGGTTAACATCAACTCCAACCCGTTTGCTGCTCAGCAGGTCATGAGATGGAATAACGGCAACCGTACGACACCCACTTTCGATATCAACGGGGATGTGTTTGCCAATTTCGATGAGAACAAGCTGGTGGAAGTGCTCAAGAAGCACAGTCTACTGATACTTACATGATTTGTCCGCCTGTGCAGGTAGGGGGGAAGGGATGCAACAATCTTTGCCGGGTAGGGCATGGCCGTCAGGCTGAGCGATATGCCGGCAGCATCTGCGCTGGTCGCTGGTAAGAGGGCTGGATCTTTATGGGCAAGGGGCATGATCCTTATAGGATCGGGACCTTCCCCCAATATGATCTCGACCTTAATGCTGTTTTCGCATGCTGTCACACCACATACACCCAGGCAGTGTGGTTTATTCCTCGAATTTCCTCAAGATCAATACTGCGTTGTGTCCACCGAATCCGAACGAGTTACTCATTGCCACATGCACGTTCATTTCTCGTGCCCGATCGGGGACATAATCAAGGTCACAGGTAGGATCGGGCTGATGTAGGTTGATGGTCGGTGGGATGATTCCGTTCCGGATAGCCTCGATGCAGAAGATAGCCTCGGCTGCCCCGGTAGCGCCCATCATGTGACCTGTCATGCTCTTGGTAGAGCTGATTGGGATGTGGTAAGCCTGCTCACCGAGGGCAGCTTTGATGGCGGCTGTTTCGGTGCTGTCGTTGAGGAGCGTGGCTGTTCCATGTGCATTGATGTAGTCGATCTGGTCGGCTGTGATATTAGCATCGGTCATAGCTGCTTGTATCGCGGCTGCCGCACCAGCCCCATCCTCTGGCGGGGCAACCAGGTGATAGGCGTCGCTGGTGACCCCGTATCCGCCTAACTCGGCGAGGATTGATGCGCCGCGCCTCTGAGCGTGTTCCAATCTTTCGAGCACCAGAACCGCTGCGCCTTCTCCTATGACGATACCGTCACGGGTGGCGCTGAACGGCGCCGGCGTGTTGTCGGCCAGAAGGCTATAAGCTCCCATGCGTTCGAAGCCGCCGATTGTGAGTGAGGCGACCCCCTCGTCGGCGCCGCCTGCCAGCATAGCATCGACCATGCCTGCACGCAGCAGGAGTAATGCTACCCCGAGTGCATCCGCTCCTGAAGCGCAGGCTGAGGCCACCGAGAAGGATGGCCCTTTGATTTTGTAGTTGATACTGAGACTTGGCGAGGTGGTTATGAACTTGGTCAAGCCAAGCGGCTCAATCCCGCGAGGGCCATGTGCGTTGACGGCTATCACGCCATCGATTATCGAGCTTATGCCTCCAAGTGCACAGCCTACCAACAGGCCAACACGATGGCTGTTCTCGTCGTCAATCTCCAATTCTGCATGTGCCAGGGCTTCTTGCGTAGCGATGTTGGCGAGTTGCTCGAAGCGAGCCATACGCCGGGCAGCCTTGGGTCCTAGCATCGCTGCCGGATCGAAGTTCTTGACCTCAGCTGCAACCTTGGCGCTGAAATTGCTGGCATCAAACAGCATGATCGGCCCAACGCCTGACTGCCCGGCGAGCAGTGCTTCCCATGTCGCCTGTGTTGTCAAACCCAGCGGTGTGATCATCCCGTAGCCCGTCACAACAACGCGATTCATCTATGCTCTCTTTCGGTTAGTTGGCAAAGTATAGGTGACTGTCAAAAGCGTTGCCTATTCTATCATATGGTGAAATTAAAGAAAGATGCCTACTCTTTGAGATGAAGATGGGCCTGTCGATTCATTACTGGCTCAACTGTCAATAGTGTGCAGACAAGAGGCTTATTTGGGACCTGTGCCTGGGCGAGATGGCATTGCTCGCCTATGTGCCCCAGCAAATCCGGATTGTGTATTCACTACCGGACACTTTTTCGACATTGAAGAGTGGTCGTTTCGGCCGAAAGTGTGTCTACATTGATTCTGTTGACTCTGGGGCAAATCTGCTATATGATTGCCTTAGTAAGTTCATTAAACTAACAAAGACGGTTTAACCTTTGTAGCTGTGGAAACCCTTCAATCCACACAGTAAAACATTCGTACTTAAATCGGCGAGACAGTCATCGAGAGCCTTGGCTAGCCTAGCACTACGTCCAGCAACTCCAATCTAATAATCGTCGCTACTTTACAGGCATTTTGCGCCTTCGTTCTGTGTGCGAAGTGCGTATGTCTGGTGATCGCCCCCCTCCTTTTAGTCTTCGCGAGGACAAGCGTTAGATCTGGATTATGGACGATATTTTTTGAAGGGCCGAGGATAGATTGGAGGTCATTTGCACTACGAGTAAGCATAGCCTGACTATAATGCTCTTTGTTCCCCATCCGGGGATGGTTCAAAGGAGAGAAGCTCAAATGGACTGCAGGAAAAGAATGCTCGTTGCCCTCGTTTTGATCGGGCTTGTTATTGCTCTGGTCGGCGCGAACAGGGCACTGGCTCAAGTGCCGGAATGGCAGCCCAATACGTACTATGCTGTAAACAGCCAGGTTACGTATGGGGGAACTACGTATCGTTGCTTACAATCGCACAGATCGTTGGTAGGGTGGGAGCCGCCCAATGTTCCTGCGCTGTGGACGCCCGTGAGCGGACCGCAGCCGACGACCCCATCACCAACAAACCCGCCTCCTACAATACCGCCACCATCGGGTAGCTGTACGGCGCCTGCCTGGAACTCGACCACAGTCTATGTTCGTAATGACGTTGTTTCGCATAACGGTCACGAGTGGCGAGCCAGATGGTGGACGCGGGGCGAAGAGCCAGGTACGACAGGACAGTGGGGCGTTTGGGTTGACCTGGGTGCATGCAGTGCGACACCGCCTCCCACAACACCACCTCCCACTACGCCTCCACCAACCACATCACCGTCGACTAACCCGCCACCCAGTGGCACCATCATTTTGGGTTACTTCGCTGAGTGGGGTGTCTACGCTCGTAATTATCATGTCAAGAACATCGTCACCAGCGGCTCAGCTTCTAAGCTGACACACATTAACTATGCCTTTGGCAACGTTCAGAACGGCCAATGTGTCATCGGCGATGCCTACGCTGACTATGACAAATTCTATGATGCTGCTTCGAGCGTCGATGGCGTCGCTGACACCTGGGATGCAGGTGCACTGCGTGGCAGTTTTAACCAACTGCGCAAGCTAAAGCAAATGTATCCCCACATTAAAATACTGTGGTCGTTCGGTGGCTGGACCTGGTCGGGCGGCTTCACCCAGGCAGCTGCGAACCCCGCAGCTTTCGCAAACTCATGCTATAACCTGGTCCACGACCCGCGCTGGGATGGCGTTTTTGACGGCATCGATATCGATTGGGAATATCCGAATTCCTGCGGTATCAGCTGCGACAGCAGCGGCCCGACGGACTACAGGAACCTGATGGCGGCGCTGCGCTCCCGCTTCGGTTCCGAGTTAGTTACCGCGGCTGTGCCTGCAGGGTACAGTCACATCAATGCAACGGACTATGGTAGTGCTGCCCAGTACGTAGATTGGTACAACGTGATGACCTACGACTTCTTCGGTGCCTGGGCGGCCACAGGGCCGACGGCTCCGCACTCTCCACTTTATTCCTATTCAGGCATCCCACAGACAAATTTCTACTCTGACTATGCCCTCCAGCTCTATAAGCAGCAGGGTGTGCCTGCCAGCAAGCTTCTTCTCGGTCTCGGATTCTATGGCCGCGGCTGGACGGGGGTGAGCAGCGCCAATGGCGGCCTGGGTCAGACGGCAAGCGGTCCTGCACCAGGAACCTACGAACAAGGTATCGAAGACTACAAGATACTTGTCAACACTTGTTCTCCAACAGGTACAGTTGCAGGTACGGCTTATGCTTACTGTGGCGGCAATTGGTGGAGCTATGACACCCCAAGCACCCTGGCAGGCAAGATGGGCTACGTGAGGAGTCAGGGCCTTGGCGGAGCGTTCTTCTGGGAGCTCTCCGGTGATACCAGCAATGGTGCTCTCATCTCTGCGATCTACAATAATCGTTAGCTTGCGCTTTTGATTACTGTGTCAAACTTCAAAGCGCGGGTGGAAATGCCACCCGCGCTTTCGCATCTCTATTCCCTGCATATTCTTCTCAGGATGCTCTTCATCCATGCCGATTCTGGCTTGACTCCGCACCCGCTCTCGTGTTTAATCAGACCCAGCATTCAATTTCGGTACTCAGCACCTGGCACTAACGGCTGACTGCCTATGATGGGAGGAAGATCGAAAGTGAGTACTACACTGCAGGTTCCATACAAGTCTCAATCGTCCGCAACGGCGGGTTATTCTGCCAATGACTGCGGCCCGGCCTGCATCGCCATGATGCTGGCTGCTACGGGGCGTGATGTAACCATCGACAGTCTGTATAGGCATCCCAGTATTGCCGGCAATAGAGGGGGCATCGCCATCGGTGCGCTCATGACCTTAAGCAAGGCTTATGGCATTCCGCTCAAATTTGAGCGGCTGACACTCGATTCGCTTAAGGAGAAGATCGACAGCGGCCGCCCGGTGATGGTGTTGGCGGATTACAAGCCTATTGTCGATAACCATCTAAACGGCGTCGCGACCAATGGATTGTTTGGACACTTTCCTCTCGTGGTAGGCTATGATGACGATTCGATCATCGTTCACGACTCCTATTGGAAAACCGACGGCGGTGCTTACCGGCACTGGCCAACGGCCGTGTTCAACAAAGCCTGGGCAGGCGGCCTGGGCTCGTGGGGCAACAACTACAACGGCCAGAGCGTCTACCCGGTTGATGCCATCGCCCAGCCAATTCTGACCGAGGAGATCACCTTCCCGATGGATGAGGGGCTCAAGCGGCGCATCCGGGCCAAGGCGCTATTCGAAGGAGAGCCTCTCCCCGTGATCACCAACCGAGAGGAGTACGACAAGGCCATCGACTGGTTGGGCGTTTGGGGGCAATACGGCGAGATTTACTACGTCCAGGCAGGTGACACCTTGAGCGGGATTGCCTACCGGCGTTTTGGCCGGAGCAGTTTTTATGATGCTCTATCTGCCTACAACGGTCTGGCCGACCCCAACCTCCTCGAGGTTGGGCAGAAGATCCTTATCCCGCTGCCATCGCTGGAAGATGCTGCCATACCGCCGCCAGATACCGGATCGAGCACACCGCCAAGCTATGATTTCACCAACCAGCAGCTCATCAATGCATTTTACCGCGTTTACAGAGCACGTGGGGGTGCCACTGATGCTTACTGGGAGGCAATCGTGTTGGCCGATCTGGAGTATCTGGCGACAGCTCGCCAGGCCAAGTATGCCGGTCCGGCCATCGGCAATTTACCCAATCTGCCAGACGATATCAAGCGGGCGGTGGCCACAGAGCTGGGAGTGTAGGTCAAGTTGGCAGTCAGACGAGTAATTGACCAGATCATCGACAGGGGCGGGTCTGAGACCTGCCCCTACTGGATCGTGGCCTTAGCGGGATTGACCCTGCGGCTGATCATCGCACCCTGGGGCGGGCATCCGGGCGACCTGGCTTCGCTGGCCAACTGGGCGGCGGAGCTCGATGCCCATGGCCTGTCTGCCGTCTACATGACCTCTGATGCCAATTATCCGCCGTTAGCTTTGGCCATTCTGGCGATATCGCGCTGGGGCTACGGTGCGATGGGAGGGGGAGATCTGGCCGGGCCCCTGTGGTGGATGATGCTCAAGCTGCCCCCCATCCTGGCCGATATGGGCATCGCGCTGTTGATCGGGCGGTTGGCTCAGCGATGCAGAGAGCCGTTTTGGCCGATGGCAAGCATGGCGCTAAACCCGGCCCTGATTTACCTCAGTGCGTGGTGGGGCCAATATGAGAGCCTCTACATGCTGGGAGCATTGGCATCCCTCGTGGCGGCAATAGAGCATCGATCCTGGTGGGCTGGCATAGCATTAGCCCTCGGCATGATGGTCAAGCTTCAGGCTGTGGCCATTGCGCCATTGGTGATCCTGCTGGTGTTGGCAAGCCCACAACGCATCGTGCCTCTCTTGCAATTTGGACTTGGCCTGGCACTACAGCTTGTGTTATCGTTGGGCCCATTTGTCTGGTTGGGTCAGGGGGAGCTGGTCGCTCGGCGGCTGGTGGCAGTGATCGCCGGACCGAACTGGCTGACCATCAATGCCCTCAATGTCTGGTATCTAGCGACAGGAAGTGCAGGGAATTGGGCCTATAATGCGCCAGTTGCCTGGCCGGATACAACCCCGGTAGCAGCAGGTATTCCGGCGCGAATGATCGGGACAGTAATGCTGGCTGTGTGGGTTATTGGTGTATTAGCGCTGGCTTGGCGAGCATTGAGCCAAGCTTCTTCTTCCTCTTTTCTTTCGGAGGGAGGAGATGATAAAAAGTCGCAACGGGATGAGATTGCCTGTTTGGCCGGAGCATTGTTGTATCTGGGGATGTTCCTGTGGCCAACCCAGGCACATGAGCGCTATGCCTTTGGCGCGGTGGTGCTGTTAGCCGGAGCGGCAGCGGCTGATGAGATTTGTGTCGAAGGTCATGTAAGGCTGTCTCACTCTGTCTTGCTATATATGCTCATGACAGTGGCTTGTATGCTTAACCTCATCTGGGCAGCCCCTTTCGCTGTATGGCTAGAAGGATGGTTTGCTGGGGAGAGCATCATAGGTATGGGGATTGCCTCAGCTTTTGTTGTGGCTGCGGCCTGGGGATGCTATCGGTTATACCAACTCACATCTTCTTAGCTCAACCTGACATAGACCTTTCGGGAAAGGGGAGGGGGAGCCGAACAGTGATGGTGGATGGAGAAGACATCGGGATATGATACAATAGCGGAAC
>JAFGMS010000509.1 GCA_016927375.1 Anaerolineae bacterium | reverse complement strand
GTTGCTATGCTCAAAGAGGTGCTCTTCGTTCCAGATCCGTCGCTCCTTCGTCGATCCTTCGTTTTGAAGCACAAGGAGCCTCTCCTGTCCATTCTGGTTGCTCAGGAAAACTTGACATTGTTGAACTACTCAGCTATCTGGCGCTCTCAACTGTAGCTATGAGTGACATATAAAGGGCAAATGTATGGATTGGATGACAAGTTAAGGCATTTTGTGCGTCGACAACAACCTTTGTATTGATGGACTGGCCCTGGGTAAAGGTCAGTTGACTGGTAGGGGAGCAAGATTTTTGTTAGAGGCCATTTGAAAATTACCGTTCTAAATAGGTTTTGAGGCAAAATTCGCATTACAGCTAAAGTTACCCTGTTGCCGATACCGATCCTGACGCTCATAGAATTGGTTGTGATAGCCGGCATATCTGGGCAGGTATCGTAGGTCGGATTTCAATCCGACCGTCATGGCTACGGATTGTCTTACAGGGTTACTTTAGCGGTTTTGCCAAAATTCGGTCAGGCAAGCCCCAGAGATCACATTCATTCATGGTCGGTTTAGCCTCGAAGCTATGCTAGATGATGAATATTCAAATGACCTCTAAAATCGAGGAAGCTCGATGTGAGGCAAGAAGCTTCAAGAGCCCTGCACGGAGATGCCGATGACACACACTATGTTGAATCTCACCATCCTGCCGGAGCGGTTTGCAATATGCAAGCTGGATCGGGAAGAGAGATTGCCGAATTGGGGACAGAAAGCCGCGTTCTCTTCTGTGACTCGTACGCATGATGAACTATCGATTATTTGTCCCGAGGTCCATGTGCCTCCTGGGACAATATGTGAAAAGGGATGGAGAGCGTTCAAGTTTGAGGGGCCATTTGAGTTTGATCTGATTGGCATACTCAACTCAGTGACAGTGCCTTTGGCGGAAGCGCAGATCAGCATATTTGCGTTGTCAACCTATGACACAGATTATGTGCTTGTGAAAGAGGCACAGCTGGAAGCGGCGATATCGGTGTTATCGGACTGTGGGCATGTGATCCGGCAGCTCACGTAGCAGGCATCGGACATTGCCAACTAGAAATCAACCACATAGCCATGCCCACGCACATTGCGAATGTAACGAGGAGAGCCTGGCTCAGGCTCAATTTTTGCACGTAGGTTGGCAATGTGTACCTGCACAAGCTTGGGGTCGCCTACACCGGCGGGGTACTCCCAGACATTCATGAGGAGCTGATCGGTAGCCACGGGCTGTCCGGCGTGGATCATCAGGCAATGAAGCAGCCGATGCTCGATAGGTGTCAGCTGGACCAGCTGCTCGGCCACCCATACCTCAAAACGAGAAGAGTGCAACCGCAGGTTTTGAATTTCGAGGTATTCAGCTTCAGGGTCAAGTGTGCCACCCGGCGCACGCCGAAGCAAAGCGCGTATCCGGGCCGGCAGCTCAAGTATCTCGAAGGGTTTGGTCAGGTAATCATCACCGCCTGCATCAAGTCCATGGGCGATATCGTTGGGACGCCCTTTAGCGGTCAGGAAGATAATGGGCAGCTTGGCCAGGAAAGGGTCAGCCCTGATGCGCTTGCAGACCTCAACACCATCCATTTCTGGCATGACAATGTCGAGAACAACCAGGTCGGGGCGCTGCTGCTTGATATGTTCCAATGCCTGTTCGCCACTAGCGGCCAGGCTCACAGTGTGCCCGGCATCTTCGAGTATGCGGCCTATGGATCGCAGCACCTGAGTTTCGTCATCTACAGCAAGAATGTTCGCCATACGTAACCATCCGTAGTTTTGCCTCACCTGGCAGTCTCTATCTTATTCGGGCGACTGCCCAAACAGGCATTACGAGCCTTTTACTTTGAAAATATCAACAAGCTAAAAGCTATTTCTCATCCCCTTCGGTGAGCATCTTGATCGTCGACAATTTCCCTGCACCTTGTATAGCATCAGCTTTGTACTTTACTCAATGGTAAGCTCACTATAAATGTTGCGCCTTTGCCTGCTTTGCTTTCAACACGAATCGTTCCTCCATGTCTTGCTACTACTTCACGGCAGATCGGCAACCCGAGGCCTGTGCCATGTTCTTTTGTAGTATGGAAGGGGGCAAAGATACGCTCCATCTCATCAGGTGGAATGCCGATGCCATTGTCTTGTATGGCAACCTCGACCATCTTATCGCGAGCATTAAGCCTTGTCGTGATGGTAATCAAACCTGCTCCCGGTTTGTGTATTGCGTCCCTGGCATTAAGCAGAATGTTAATCCAGACATCCTCTAGATGCTCCTCACTGGCTTCGACAAGTGGAAGCTGTGGTGCCAGGTCAACCACGACTCGAGCAATATGCGGCTCAATCTGGGTTCTGACCAGGGATATTGCCTGCTCAACCGAGGAATTGATATCTAAAGGCTGTAAAGAATAAGGCTTCACTCGGGCAAAGTCCAGCAATCTCTGGACAACCGTGCCTGCTCGATAGGCTGCTTCCCTGATCGAGTCTGCTGACTCATAATAGGTGCTGTTAGGTGGAAGCTGCTTAAGCAGAAGGTGGCTCTCGGCGATGATAGTTGTTAATGGGTTGTTGACCTGGTGAGCAACCCCCGTTGCAATCTCCCCTGCAACATGCAGCTGTGCTGTCCGCAGCATATGGGCCTTCAAATCACGGACATTAGAAAGGCTGGACTCAAGCTCAGAATATACCTGGGTGCTTTCGAACGCCAGCGCAGCATGTTGGGCAAAAACTATCACTGTCTTCATGTCGCGCTCGTTATGCCTGCGTGGCTGGGTAACACCCGCAGTCAGAAGGCCAATGACAACATCTCTGATCACGATAGGCACGCCTATCCAGCCACCCATGGGCATCTCAAACCCTGGTAATGGCATCCAACGTGGATCTTCTTGCACATTGGAGATTGCGATAGGTTCACCCAGGGCCATAGTTTCATAGAACAAAGGAATAGTGGGGTACTGGTAAATCTGCTCAAGAATATTTGCTTGATCCGGAAAACCACGTGCGACTATTACGTGCAGAACATCAGCCTGCACAAGCATGATGGCCGCCCAATCGCATCGAAGCATCTGTTCCAACCTGGCGATAATCAAATCCAGGGTCCGTTCCAAGGGAACAGAGCTTGCCGACGACTCGGCAATCTCGTGAAGTGTCTCGGCCAGGATACGCTCATAGTGTTCGGCTTCGTAGAGCTGGGCATTGTGAATGGCAACGGCGGCATGCTCAGCAAAGGCTCCAAGCCGTTCAGCGTGGTTAGGCGAGAAGGCATCTGCGTTTGCGTTATCTAAATGAATAAGCCCAATTACCTGATCCTCAATGATTATAGGAGCGCCAACACAAGAACCTACCCAAAGGGTCTCAGGATAGGCGCTCCATGCTGTGTCGGCCTGTGTGTTAGTGATGAGAACCGGCTGCTTCGTCTCGATCATTCTCTTCATAGGGGAAATTTCTGCCACCGGGAATCGCTGCGAGAGGAGCCAATCTTGCAACCCACGCTCGGCAAATCCTCTAGCCTTGGCAGCCCGGGCTATGCCATCTTCGATCATCATGATACTGGCAGTGTCGTGAGGTACCACTTGCCCAACATTAGCCAGAATACGGTCCAATACCTTATCCAATGACAGAGTGCTGTTGAGTGCAATGGCTGAGTCGCGCAGAGCCTCGGCCAGAGCTCGCTGCTCTCGTTCGGCTTCTTCTGCTCGTTTGCGCGCTGTGATATCCATAACGCCGGCAATGGCGCCAATGTAATGCCCTTCTTCATCGGTAATCGGTGCACCAACTAACCGGACATAGACAGGGCTGCCGTTCTTGTGAAGAAACTCTGTGTCAGCTTCGTCACTGATGTCTTGCCTGCGACGCTCCAGGTTTTGCTTGCTGATCTTCTTCCCGTGTTCGGTTGTAAAATCAAATAAGCTTTTCCCTACCATCTCTTCCGCTTCATATCCCAGCATCTTCGCCATACGAGGGTTAACGAAGGTAGTGACGGCATCCTGATCGACGGCCCAGATGCCTTCATTCATATTCTCGACGAGCTGGCGATATTTCCTTTCACTCGTCCGTAGTGCTTCTTCAGCGCGTTTGCGATCAGCAACGTCACGGCCCACGCCGAGCACTCTGGAAGGCTTTCCTTCTTCATCTCTGATAAGGCTAAGCGTGACCTCACTCCAGGTAGTTGAACCATCTTTGCGATAGAATTCCAGTTCCATCGTGTGAGACTTCGGCAGGTCTTTTTTCCCCAGCTTAGCTGGTTGCCACTCTTCCGCCAGGATCTCAACAACCTTGTCTAACGAGGAAGGTGTGAGATGCCTTTCCAGCGGCATAGATTTTAACTCTTCCTCAGTGTAACCTCGGATACGTATCGCGGAAGGGCTGATGAAAGTAGTCACCAGATTGGTATCCATCAGCCACACGATGTCATTCATATTCTCAGCAATGAGGCGGTAGCGCTCTTCACTTTCTCGTAATGCCTCTTCCGCACGCTTCCGATCAATCTCCTGAGCAAGGTGATTACCAATCACCTTGAATGTCTCGATGCGTGGTATGATGCCTTGCGGAGGTTGTCTATCGCCCAACCCCAGCGTTCCTATGATACGCCCACCAACCTGCATAGGCACACACAAAAAATAAGTTATGCCATTCTCTTGAAGCCACTCGAGACGATGATCTTTGCGCTGGTTGATATCAAGTTCTACAGCGGCTTTGCCTGTTGATACGACAGTGCCACAGATCGTTTGAGAAACCGGCAACCGCACCAGATCCGGAGTATCATGAGGAATCCCACTGGCACCTACTAATACCATCTCCTCATTCGTTTGATCGTGAAGAGCAATAGTAGCAACTGGGAACTGGAAATAGGTGGAGAGCATAACCGGTAAGTCGCGATAAACATCCTCTAGTGTCTCGAATGATAGGAACAACTGCGAGATCACGCTGACTGCTTCGGTCTCGATCTCAGCTTGCTTGCGTGCGGTTATATCACGAGCGTGACATAGAATCACTGGTTCTTCATCATATTGGACAAGCTGGCAGTTAAGCTCAGTGGGTATATAGATGCCATCTCGTCGTTTGTGCACAGTCTCAAAGAGACCGCGACCGAACTTCTTTAATCCCCTGATGCGCGCCGGCACTAAAGTTGCGTAATGAGGGGCGTCTATGTCCATGAGCGTCAGGGATGTCAACTCTTCCCGATTGTAGTCCAAGCGCTCACAGGCAATCTGATTGGCGTCGAGGATATGCCCATCCATATCATGAACAAAGATAGCATCGCTGGCACTTTCAAACAGAGTCCGGTAGCGTCTTTCTGATTCATGGAGTGCTTCTTCCGTGCGTCTGTATTCAGTTACATCTTCTCCGACGCTGGCCGTCCCGATGATATCTCCCTGAGCATCATGCAGGATCGCGTTGTTCCAGCGGATCAGACGGCTCTCTCCATCTTTTGTCAAGATAGGGTTCTCGTATGGAGTCTCGATTGTGTCTAATTGAATGGCCTGAGAAAAGAGAAGTTGAAGTGCTTCCTGCGCACCAGCCGGAAGGAAATGCTCAAACCAGCTCTTTCCCAGAATTTCTTTCCGTTGCCAACCGGTCAACTCAAGTAAATAGTTGCTGCAAAGAATGATGTTGCCCTGTATGTCCAGACCGACCGCGAGCAAACGACTTTTCTCGAATACTTCATAAAAACGCCGCTGCTCTTCTTGTTCCTGCAAGTTCTCAGCCATTTGCTGGAGGCGATCCTCAGCCTGCTGACAGCTATCCGCAAGCTGCGACCGTTCCAGGAAAGATGTCAACAGCCGATCTACCTCCAATGCTGAACGGTCAGGAACCAAGAGTTCTTGCGGAGGAACATACTGGAAGTTTTCGCAGACAATTCCCTTTACCATGATCATGGGATGGATACGAAGGGCGTCTAGCAGAATTTCAGGTCTGCAACATTGACGGTTATATAGGCAAACCAACAAGACATCCAACATTGGAGCTATCTTAGCAATATGATCCTCATATGCCACCAATGTCTCGATACCCGGCTCGGCCTCCAGTATCTGGGTCATTTCCACAAAAACCCTCAGTGCGGAAAACCCCTCATCCTTTGACTGCCGGGCAACCTCGGTTATGAAGCGAGCTGTCACATCCGGGCTGAAACAATCCTCATCAAGACAGATACTTTCCCAGGAAACCAGGCTCAAAGCACCGGATTGAGCTGCTGCGCCGGCATCGATCCCTCTGTCCTGCATGGCCGCAAGAGTGACATCAACACCAGCAGCATTGGTGATATAAAGACACTTTTCATTACGTTTCAGGCCAAGATGAACAAGGGGAGCAATTGCCTCGATCTGCTCCTCTCCGGTCTCATAAGGCAGGCACAAATGATCATGCAAGCTGACTTGCTCAGTGGCTGTGGCCAAGCTGACCTTATCCAGGGTGCTCATAGAAACGCTCATGGTGAACACCATCTGCTGTCGCGAGTTAGGTTGGTGAGAATGAAACAGGCTGTAATGACTCGTTACGTTCAGGCAGACACACGAACTTGTTGACACATCTATAGTGCTTAAGACTTATCATAGCAGAGAAGAGTTAGGGTGTAACGGGATTGTAATTATCTTGATATATAAACTGCTGGGATGGTTAATTGGCAGAACCCGGAAACAGCATGGTCATACAGATACCTCCACAAGCGCCGGTTTTGGAGGTCGGCCCCAGCGCTTAGGGGGCACGAAAGGTGGTATAGCAGCAATTCCCGCTTTGGAAGTTTGCCGTTGGAATTACTGATGCAATCTTCTGTTTTTTTCTCTGCGTTCTCTGCCACGACCTTCGGTCGTCTCTCTGCGGTGAAACAGCTTTCTCAGGGCGCATTATCCGCACATTGGTTCAAACCGGGAACTGCTGGTGGTATAGTAAGCTTGAAAGTGAGCAGCTCCTCAACGAACCACCAATGGTCAATCAGTCCGGCAGCAATAGCAGGGTTACACTGGACCCGGTGAATGCAGTTGTTGAGAGGCAGGTAGGAAGACAGAGGTTGTCATGAGGGGGTAGAAATTGTCAATGCCGCCGACCAAAAACATACCCGACTTCAGCAATTCGAGATGGTTCATGACTCTGTGATGTGCGATGGAGCTATTTGAAAAACTGATTACCTTGACAATATCAAGTTTTCCTGAGCAACCAGAATGGGCAGGAGAGGCTCCTTGTGCTTCAGAACGAAGGATCGACGAAGGATCGACGGATCTGGAAC
>JAFGMS010000066.1 GCA_016927375.1 Anaerolineae bacterium | reverse complement strand
ATACCTGTCAAGATATGCCGGTTATCACAACCAATCCTACGAGCGTCAGGATAGGTATCGGCAACAGGGCGACTTTAGCGGCATTGCCTAAATAGTCCCCCCCCCAACGGGTTATAGATGTTGTCTATAGCCTGTCATTCAAAAGCCCAATGCCGGCCATGATCTATTGCACTTATGCTGGCCCCCATCCTAAGTTAAAGTGAAGCAGGGATCACATGATGTTCCATCTGCGCAGCAATAAAATCGCGGATGTGAGCTATCACAAAGCCTCCCTAGTGTTTCGTGGCATAAGTAAGCCATCAGTTTGGTTACCTGCGAAACACTTAAATAGTTGGACATGAAGGGCATCTTTGCTGGCGGACTATTTCTGTCCAACTGCACTATCTTTCTTCACAATCAATCAGAATAGGAGACAGCACAATGAGTACCGACCTTTCAAATATCGTGGCAGCAAAAGTAGTTGATGCCCGTGGCAGCGCGTGCCCAGGCCCCCTGCTGGAAGCCAAAAAGGGCATCGGCGCAGTGGCAGTCTGTGAGATCCTGGAAATCTGGTCCGGCGATCCGAGCACCAAGAACGATATTCCCAGATGGGCCGAGAAGGTAGGACATGAATACCTCGGCAGCCTCGCTGCGGATGGCTACGACCGGATATTCATCAAGCGGCTGAAGTAAGGATATCATCATGACAATGGCATCTACATCGGAAGATACTCGCATATTGATCCTGGCGACACTGTCAGGCGGATATGCCGGGGCCAATGCAGTAGGCCAAATGCACGCCTCCTATGCACCCAACACCTACATCCTGCCCGTCATGAGCCCGGCGATGTTCTCCGAGGATTTTTACCTGCGGGCGTTTGAGCGGGGCATCGATGCCATTCTGGTCATGTACAGCGGCACCGACAGCCCATATAAGGGCGATGCCGAGCACACCGCGCAAATGATCAACCGCGTTTATCCGCTGATGACCGAGCGGGGTATCAATACACGGAGGCTGCGGTTGGTTGCCATATGCACAGTGTGCACTGCCGCCTTCCAGAAAGAGATTCGCCAGATGAATGACACACTGGCTGAAATCGGCCCGGTGCGAGCTGAGCTGGCTGCTCCCCATGAACAGTCGGCCTGACCCCAATGAAAGCGAAAATCCTATGAATACTCCCGATCTAAAAGTGGACGCACTGGTGGTCGGCGGCGGGATCGCGGGGATGCAGTCCGCGCTGGATCTCGCCGACCAGGGCTACCGCGTGGCACTGGTGGAAAAAGAAGCCAGCATCGGCGGCAAGATGATCATGCTAAGCAAGGTCTTCCCTACTTTAGACTGCTGCTCGTGCATTACCACACCCAAGATGTCGGCTGTTGCCCACCACGATAACATCACCTTGCTGACAACCTGTGATGTGCAGGCACTTCACACAAATGGGAATGGCGGCTATACTGCCAAGGTACAGCAAAATCCGCGTTACATAGACGCCGACGCCTGCACCGGCTGCCGCCAGTGTGAATATGTCTGCCCCATCGATCTCCCCGCATCCTATGACCTGGATATGGGCGCAACACGCGCCATCCGGGTGCCGTTTTCGACCGCAGTACCACAGAAAGCCATCATCGACATCGAGCACTGCCTGCTGTGCGGCAAATGCGAGAAGGCCTGCCCGACAGATGCAGTTGACTTCTCGCAGCAGCCATTCACCTTCAACATTGAGACAAACGCAGTCGTACTGGCAACCGGCTTCCAAACCACGCCAACAGATGCCAAACGCGAGTATGGCGGCGGGAAGCTGCTCAATGTCATCGATGCCCTGAGCATGGAACGCCTCCTGGCTCCTACCGGTCCATACGGGCACATTCTGCGCCCATCAGACGGCAAGGAGCCGGAATCTATCGCCTACGTCCAATGTGCAGGCTCTCGTGATCAATCTCTTGGTGTACCCTACTGCTCACGGGTGTGCTGTATGTATGCTATCAAACAAGCCATGCTGCTCTCCGGAGCACTGCCTATGGCAGACATCACCATCTACTACATGGACATCCGCACCTTCGGCAAGGGTTATGAGCAGTTTTACCAGAATGCCAAAGCAATGGGCATCGAATTTGTGCATGGCAAGGTAGCGCGCATCGATGAGGACAGCGAGCATAATCCCGTCATACGCGTCGAGACTATCGAAAATGGACGCATCGCTGAGCGGACCCACGATCTGGTGGTTCTCTCGGTAGGCATGCTGCCGGGCGAGAACCTGGGGCCCATCTTCGACGTACAGCCCGCCGATGATGGCTTTGCGGCCATTCCCGATCCCACACTATCGCCAAGCGCTACCGGCCATCCGGGTGTGTTTGTCACCGGCACAGCATCCGGCCCGATGGACATTGTCGACAGCATCATAATGGCCGGGGCCGCAGCCGCACAGGCTGCTGCCTACCTGGAAACGATGCGAAGCAGCGTTGCCGCCGGCCCGACAGCCATACCGGAGGTGGCCCATGTCTGAGAAAGATATCCGCATCGGTGCTTACGTTTGTTACTGTGGAGGCAACATCAGCGATGTGGTGGACTGTGAGCAAGTTGCCGAGACGCTGCGCGGTTTGCCTAACGTGGTTGTCGTCCGCACAGACCTTTCGATGTGCTCCGACGCCGGACAATCCCTGATCGAGGAAGACATCAAAGAGAAGGGGGTCAACCGGGTGGTCGTGGGCGCTTGCGCGCCTTCGCTTCATGAGGTCACCTTCAGGAAAGCGGTGGCACGGGCCGGGCTGAACCCATATCTGTACCATCACGTCTGCCTGCGCGAGCAGGACTCGTGGGTCCATCAGAGTAACCCGGACGAGGCAACCGCAAAGGCCGGCCGGTTGATGCTGGCCGGAATAGCCAAAGCACGTATGCTGGAGCAGTTGGATACTATCCGGCTGGAAGCAGAGCAGCACGCACTAGTCATTGGCGGTGGCATAGCCGGACTGCGCACCGCGTGGGACGCCGCACAGCGGGGTATTCGCGTGACGCTGATCGAGAAATCGCCCTTCCTTGGTGGGCACATGGCCCAGCTGGAGACGATCTTCCCCACCGGCGAAAATGCGCGCCAGGCACTGCATGAGCTGATCGAGAAGGTGGTATCTCACTTCTTGGTCACGGTGTATACCAATGCTGAGCTGACCAGTGCGCGCGGCTACATGGGTGACTTCCGTGTTACCATTACAGCTCAGCCGCGCGGCGTGGCGGAAGACTTCGCCCACTTCGATGAAGCGGCGGCCGCCTGCCCGGTTGAGGTGCCCGATGACTTCAACTATGGGCTTACGACCCGCAAAGCTATCTACCTACGCTATCCTGATGCCATTCCGAACACACCAGCCATCGATTGGAAAGCCTGCACACGCTGCGGTGAATGCAAGAAGGTCAATGGCACAGGCATTGACCTGGATGGCAAGCCGCAAACGATTGACCTGACCGTCGGTGCAGTTGTGGTAGCAACGGGCTTCCAGCCCTACCAGCCGCGCGAGGGCGAGTTCGGTTACGGTCAGTTTCCCGAGGTCGTCACGCTGCCCCAGATGATCCGACTGATGACAATGCAGGAAGGTAATGGGAAGCTGACCTGGAACGGGCACCCTGTAAACAACATCGCACTGATCCACTGTGTGGGCAGCCGCGAGATCCCTGGTGTTCACGAGCCGCAAGAAGATGGCCGTGTCAACGACTACTGCTCGCGGATATGCTGCACGGCAACGCTGCAGATGACCAATGAGCTCCACGAGCGTTTCCCCTACATTAACCTGTTCGATCTGCATGAGGACATCCGCACCTATAGCCGCGGCCACGAAGACATCTACACGGAGGCATCTAAGAACGGTGTGCGTTTTCTGCGCTTCCATGGTGATGAGCGGCCTGAGGTAACGGCTGCCCCACCCGATGATACCAGCCCACTGCTGGTACGAGTGAAGGATTATCTGACATGGGGCAAGGAGCTGGAAGTCCCCGCCGATCTGGTCGTGCTGGCTACCGGCATGATGCCCAATCCGGTCAGTGATATCGTCAAGCTGCTGAAGATCACCGAGGGCAACGATCGCTTTCTCCTGGAGGTCCACCCCAAGCTGCAGCCGGTCGAGACGGCGGTGCCGGGCGTGATACTGGCAGGCACCGCACAGGGTCCGATGAATATTCAGGAGACCTGCTCGGCAGCTTCGGCCGCAGCCGCCAAGGTGGGGGTGCTGCTGGGACAGGGCCAGGTATCGCTGGAGCCGTTTGTCGCACGTGTCAATCACGATCTGTGCGACGGCAGTGGGCAATGTGTGGCGGTGTGTGCCTACGAAGATGCTATTGCACTCGAACCCGTCTTGGTGGACGGGAAGACCGTACAGAAAGCAGTGGTCTCCCCGGCGAACTGTGTCGGTTGTGGCGTATGTGTGAGCGTCTGCCCTAACCACGCCATCGACGTACAAGGCTGGACACTCGAACAGTATGAGGCAATGGTTGACGCCATCACCGCGGACCTGCCGAAGTTGGAGGTAGTTGAATGACCCAAGACAAAGAAGCTGCCCGCGCACGCACCGCGATGCTCAAAAAGCTGCGCGAAGAACATAAAGATACCATCGAGCATACCCGCGTGCTTCTCAAGAAGCAGCAGGAGATTCGCCGCATTATCAGCCAGGCTATGAAGGACGGCGCCGGGACGGTGCCGGAGATCGCCGGAGCAAGCGGCCTGCCGGCCCACGAGGTTCTCTGGCACGTCACCGCGATGAAGAAATACGACCTCGTCACTGAGACAGGCAGAGATGGAGACTACTATCGATACGCCCTGGTGGAGGAGGCATCACAATGAGCACACGCATCGAACCTCAGCTGCTTGAAGATCTCAAGGCTTACGGCAAAGTCGATGTTGAGGCCTGTTTCAACTGCGGAAACTGCACCGCTATCTGTCCACTTTCGGAGAACGATGCGACATTCCCCCGGCGAATGATCCGTATGGCGCAAGTAGGGCTGCGTGATGATCTGCTCAGCAGCAAAGAGCTATGGCTTTGCTATTACTGTGGCGAGTGTACCGATACCTGTCCACGTCAGGCAGCACCCGGCGAGTTCATGGCGGCTGCACGAGGATATGCCATTTCACACTATGACAGCTTGGGGCTGGGAAAGCTGCTCCACCGCCGGCCATTCTGGGCGGTTGTCTTCATGATAATCCTGGGAATAGTGCTGGCAGGGTTCATGTACACACGGCACGGTACGATGCCATATGATACCTTGGGACTGTTCGAATTCATTCCGGCTGAGTTGATCCATAATATCGGCGTGACCGCCATGGTGTTTGTTGCTTTGGCGGGTTTATGGGGCCTCGTGAATATGCTTCGCCACGAGGTGCAAAGAAGTGGATTGCGGCTGGGCGTCCGCTATAACTGGTGGCAGGCGCTGATAGACACCATCTTTCGCGAAGTCCTGGGCCAAAAGCGATATCGGGAAGACTGCGACCGAGATCCGGACGCGCCTCCCTGGTATCTCAAGAAGTGGTTCATCCACGCGAGCACCATGTGGGGCTTCCTGGGGTTGCTGGCAGCCACCTCGCTGGACTTTGCCACTGCCCTACTGGGTATCAAGGAAACGGGGGCATGGGTTCCCATCTACAGCCCAATTCGGCTGCTGGGAACGATCTCCGGATTATTCCTGATCTATGGCACAACAGTATCAATCATCAAACGTCTCACAAAAGCCGATCGCTCGACCGAGTACTCTACAGTGGACGATTGGGCCTTTCTTATCATGATGTGGCTGAGCGGCATGACGGGGTTTGCTGTGGAAGTAGCTATTTACCTTCCGCCACCTCAAATGTGGGCTTACTGGATGTTGTTAGTTCATATCGTCATCGCGATGGAAATGCTGCTGCTGATACCCTTTACTAAGTTTGCACACATATTTTATCGAACCATGGCACTGTATCTGCATGCCTTGAAGCCAATACCGGAAAAGACACCCGAGCCGGTTCCTGCCGGGACTGACTGAAAAGATTTTCACAAGGCTTGAACAAAAATCCTGATCTACCTCAATAAGGAGACTATGACATGGCTGAAAAGATGGTGGTTGTATGCAACGGCAGCGAGGCAAAGAGCATCCTGCCCACACTGATTTTCGCATCGTCCGGCATTGCGCTGGACTACGAGGTGCATGTATTCTTTTGCCCAGCAGGCGCTAACTGGACGCTCAAGGGAGCATTGGAAGAACTCGGCACGCCGAAGGGGCTTCCCAATCCCGTCGAGTTGATGAACACCATCCTGGACCAGGGCGCCAATGTGGTGTTGTGCGAGCTGGCCCTGGAAAACCAGGGTATTGATCCCAAAGATCTGCGCGATGAGCGCATTCTTGTCAAAAAAGCGCCTCCGTTCCTAATGGACGCTGAAGGCGCAGCGATGACATACGTCTTCTAAATCCTGACTTCATGAGAACGGCCTGTGCTCTTTGATGGATGCACAGGCCGTTTTGATTCAGGGAAGCGTTCAGGTGCCCGAACTGCTATTTCTCCGCCATGTGCAGCAGATCGGCGTTGGCGGGGTTGTGGATAAACCCCCAGAAAGCTTCAACGGCTCGATTGGCCTCGCGGATGGCACGCTGTGCCATGTAAACAGTGCGGCGAAGATCGAACCCGGCGACCGGAACTTCAACAACACTATCCTGAGCAATAGCCCATTCCGCTGCAAGGCGGGAGACGAATGACACGCCAAACCCCGATTCGATCGTTTTGATAATCGCTTCGGTGTTGCCAAGCTCCATGAATATATTCATATCGTCAAGAGTGATATCGTGCTTGCCCAGCTCGGCCAGCATCACGCGCCGCGTGCCTGAGGTTGGCTCGCGAATGATGAAGGGTTGATCCAACAGCTCCGATGGGTCGATGTACTCACGCCTGGTCCAGGGATGTTCAGCAGGGACAATCAGGGTGATGTGGTCATGAAGGAATTCCTGGAATTCAAGCTCGTCGCTGAGTATCTCATGACTGACAACGCCAAGATCTGCTTCGCCCCCCAGCAGACGTGGCACAATGACGGGAGGTGTACAGCGAAGGACGGACACCCTCACACCCGGATTACGATACTGGAAGCGAGCTGCAATCTGGGGGAGAATGTATTTTCCGGTTGTCGTGCTGCACGCGATGCGGATATCGCCCATGATCTGGTCATGAAGCGACTCCATCATCTGCTTGATTTCAATCGATTGCTGAACCAGCTTACGTGCGCGGGGCAACAAAATCCGGCCGGCATCGGTCAATCTGAGGCTGCCCCCGACACGATCGAACAAATCGACACCCAGATCCATCTCAAGAGCTTTGATGTGGTGGCTGATGGTAGGCTGCGTAAGATGCATCTGGCGAGCTGCTTCAGAGAAGCTCATGTTTTCAGCAGCATGAAGGAATATTTGTAAACGCAGCAAATCGAGCATAGCGGGAAACCTTACCAGAGTCTCAGCCTTGCATTATGTACCTGTTCAAAGGTGCCTTCGTTCTATTCATTCGCCGAAATCCGGCTTAACTCCATGAATTCGCCATATGGTATTTGGGTTGATCTGGAGCCCGAGATCTCGGAAAACCTATTGTCGACAGACCATGGCGACATAACCGCCGCGAATAAACTTTGCAGCTATTCTTCTTTCCGATAAGAATTTGCAACAGCCTTTTTTCAGCGAACAGACGGTTTAGGCAGCACTCTGAAATAATGTCGACAAGCCGGCCTAGCCCGGTTTGGCGCTCACAACCTCACCCCTGAGAAGCGTAACAGCTCAATAAGCGATCTGCGTCCCCTCCGCCGCCGGGCGGAGAGGGGGACGTCACCGGCGTGGCTATCAGCCACCGTTGCAGGGGGTGAGGTTCAGCGTCTTTCACCTATCACCCACGCTATTCTCGCGTGCTACCCAGATTTCACAAATTGCACAGGTTAGTTTGGCTTTTATCCGTGTAATCGATGTAATCCGTGGCTTGAGTTGAAATTGATGCTTGTGGCATCCCATCACATTTGACGCACTAACTGTTACTTTGACGAGACTACTAACCTTCTCTTGGCTGCCATGTCAGCCCCGTAGTAACTACAATCGAACAGTGTTTCAAAGGGCTCGGTATGGAGTACCTCATGCACAGAGTGAGAGGTATGGCATCGCTGTCCACTTCGTGTTTTTTCAACCTTGAAACCGTTCTCGACTGTGCTCCTATCAATGTCTCAACCGGAAACCTCTATTATAGCAACAGGAAGATCAGAATAGCATAGGAAATGGATACATCTGAAGCAGCATGAGTGGAAATTGGGATTTTTGGCAGCGGACATCTGAACAGGCACACTATCAAAGATGATCGCCTCTCTGAATAAAAAACGCTCATGACAGATTGCCATGAGCATTTCATCACGCAGTCTAAGTCGCTCATGCACTTTGAGTAGACAACTCTGCAGCGGGCTGCAGTTTCAGCGCCTCACGCATACCGATCCAGATCGAGATCATGACCAGCGCGGTTACAATCACTGCTAAGGCCATCGGATCATTGGTTACAATAGACATCCAGCGAATGGCGCTGGCACCGAAAGAACCAACCAAGGTCACAATCTGGGCACGCATCTCGATGAGCCGGGTAAGCAAATCGCCCAACACGGGGATATCAAATAAGACACGATACAATCCCAGCGAAACAAACAACACAGGCAGGATGATACTCATCATGGCAGCCAGTAGGATGGTCGTCATGATGAGGGTCATCCACGGATAGAGATGCCGTCTCTTCTCATAGCTGGAAACTCGAGCCATCACACGAGAGGTGAACTCAGGCGGAGGCGTGATTTCTACAGGCGCCTTGAACATACCATCAACAAGGCTCATCTGCTCCCAGGCATGCATGCAAGCTGCACAAGACTGGAGATGCTTCTCGAGTGAGAACTGCTCGTCTTCGGTCAACATGTTATCAAGAGACAGGCTGATCAGCGATAGATAGTTGTCATGTGCCATGATTACGTACCCTCTATGGCCACTACTAAACTCGGGTGGCATTCTGTGCGCACGTTTTCAGCCATCATCTGACGTGCACGAAACAGCCGCGACTTGATCGCGCTCTCGGTCGTGTCAAGTGCGTCAGCAATTTCTGCATATGACATATCATACCAATATCGGAAGACCACTGCTGCACGATATTCAGGAGCAAGCCCAGCCAACATTTCCTGAACTGCCTCATAACGCTCACCGATGGCCACCGCATCTTCCGGATCGGCCTCATTGCTGGAGAGCGCCGGATGAGGTGGTAGTGGTTCATCGATTGAAAGCCAGGTCAACCGTCGCTTACGAAGACGATCGATACAATAATTTGATGCAATCGATAAAAGCCACGTCTTGAATGGCCTACTAGTATCATAACGTTCCAGATGCTGGTAGGCTCTCAAAAAAGCCTCTTGAGCAGCGTCCTCCGCCTCGCGCGCATCACCTAACATACGATATGTCAGATTGTAGACAGACCGCTGATAGGTTTCTACCAATTCTGCAAAACTTTCCTGATCACCTGCCAGGATGTCGGCGATCAGCTCTTGTTCGTTTTCCACTGTTACCCGCCTGATAAGACAATGGACGCGTCCCCTATGGGGGATGTCTTCACCGATCAGTACGCAAACTGCGGCAAGAAAGTTGCAAAGTCTACCAACTTCTGCCTCACACACATCTCCATCAGCGAAGGAGCTATCCTGTCTTTTCTTAACATTATAGGGGGTAAATGGACCAGAACAAAGACCTAAGCTTTCATGAATTCGAGTTTTGCGTAGGGTTCTCGTAGGGTAATCGTATGTTTTGCGGCATGATGGCTCTCATAGAATGGAGTATCCTAGAGTTGAAGGGTGAACAAAAATCTCTTCTTCTCCTCCTTTTAAGCGAGAGCCAGGAAAGGCGTGCCTGGCTCTCTTGGTTTTTGTGGGGTGGTTCACCGTTATGTAAAATGAGCCAAGTTATTTGCAAAACGCGTCATATTCGGTATCTTACCCCTTCTCGGCGCTGTCATTCCCGCAAAAGCGGGAATCCACCTGTTACGCTAAGCCCGCACATACGTTCAGTGCCGTGTTGAGTGAGTAATTTGACAATGTCAACTTGAGTAACCTCTCGATGTTGCTGTGCTCAAAGAGGCACTCTTCGTTCTAGATCCGTCGATCCTTCGT
>JAFGMS010000508.1 GCA_016927375.1 Anaerolineae bacterium | reverse complement strand
GTTGCTCATGTTTACCTCTCCAATTAAATGCATGATAGTAGCATCGATGGTATTGATGAGGGTTTGCAGCCGGTCTATCCTCTCTTGCAGCGCATATCGATGCGACTGCAGGGCGGCCACCAGGTCGAAGTCCGGATCTTCGATAATCTCCTTGATTTGCAGCAAGCCCAGATCCATCTCGCGGAAGAACAAAATCTGCTGCAACCGAAACAACGAAACATCATCGTAGTAACGATAATTGTTCTCTCCCACTGACGATGGCTTCAGAAGCCCAATCTCATCGTAGTAGTGCAGCGCGCGCACGCTGACACCGGCCAGATCGGCCAACTGCTTGACGGTATAGACCATGGCTTTTACCTCCTGCCAGTATGATAGACTATCACGCAGCGTCAGAGTCAAGGGATTGAAGATTGTCTCGTTCTGACGCTCATGGGCCCTCACTTTTAGTCCAGGTGTTATAACCTTAGCATCTGCGCCGGTGATGCCGAGCAGCTCACTGATATAGACCTTTCGGGTTGATGCAGTTTTGCACTACTGCTGTTGTTTTAGCCTTCTGACACGCAAGACGTGTATCGATGAAAAGAATGACGAGCAAACAGGTGGCACAAAGGGAGCTTCGCAAAATCCTACCGGAGGTTAGCGGCAAAAAACCTCCGAGGGGCCGACCACACTTAACCTCCGGGAGGGTGAGGTGAGCACCGCGTCAACAAACGCCTCCAACAAGATACCGGCATTTCTGCCCTATCCCGAAAGGTCTATTCTTGGATAAGCGTAACTACTCAGCTACATGGCGTGATATGCTGACAGTTGTGGGTGCTGGGCGATTAAACATCAAATCGCTTGGTTAATGAGTTTTAGTTTACAGTTCACAGTCAAAAGCTAACAGCTAAAAGCCAATAGCTGAGAGCTGAGCAGTTACGGATAAGCGCTCTTTCTCTCAACACACATGGTGCGCAATCTACTCCTGCCTGGGTACAATGGATGCAGGAGAAGAGCAATGGCGCGAATCAAACCCACCTCTCAGCTCATCGAGGATATCATCACCCGCGTGCCTGAGGGCTTCCTCAGCCGGGCCACTCTTTCTAAGCGGTTGGGTACCCACAAAAAGAGCCGGGCTTCCATCAATCAGGCTGTGCAGGGGGGCAAGGTCGGCCTGCAAGACGGGTTGATTTACGATCCTGTCCGTGTGTCTGCTGAGCAAGTAGCGATCCTGGGCACATGGTGCTTTCCTGACCTGCCGCCGATGTCCCAGGAAGGCGTGCTTCTGGTCGAGCCCATCATCGAGCGCGCTGCTGAGCGCGAGCGCTGCCTCGCAGAGATGGGCAATCCTGCTTTGCATGAGACGATGGCCAGGCTCCGGCAAACGGACGGCTATATGGAGGAGAGCACGCTCCGCCGGCTCGTTGGGGAGAAAACACTTCGTATTCTCATGCAGATGAAGATGCTCAAGCAGCATCACGATTTGATCTACGATCCGCTCCGGCTGAGCCGCCGGACGGTGACCAAAGTCGGTGAGCACCGGCGTCTCGTCGCTCTGCATGGCGAGATAGTGCAGTGGCTGGCATCGCAACCCGGTAATGTTGCCCGGCAGGATGAGCTGCTCTTGCGCTTCGATGCCAGATCCTCGTGGCCCCAGATCAAGCGAATGGGCGACCTTGTAGTCTTTGAGCGATCATACCGTAAAGATGTTCCGATTGAGTGGGTGCGCCTGGCAGATGCCGATGCCGGCAAGGCGGAGAAGATCGCCAAGCGGACGCTAAAGCCGCTGAAGAAGCAGTTCGAGCAAGAACAAGAACAGGCCTGGGAACCGTTTGTCGCGCTGAGTGGAAAGGTTGCCAGACCCGGCGCGCGTGAAGGCGACCGGAACCGCACCCTCGTGATCGCCCGTACTTACCGGCCGGCCAAGGCGGCCAAGCGGCTGGGCCTGCGCCATCGTACCATCGATGCCGCCATCCGCCAAGGAAAGCTGCGCGTTTTTCGCGACCCCGAAAACAACGAGCGCATCCCGGCGGAGCAGGTAGAAGCTATCGTGCAGGACCCTTTACTATATGAGGAAATTGCTGCCTACGAAGTGCTAAAGACCAGGGAGATGGCGATCGTCAGTGGCGTGTCCTACTCGACGGCGCGTCAGCGGCTTAAGCGCGCCCATCTCAGCACCACCCGGCCTCGCTGGGGCGAGGTGCGGGGCCGGTGGGGTCTGCCGGAGCGGCTCGACGACTTCCGCCGGCAGATCGAGGAGAAAACAGCCAATTGGTGGGTTAGACGCTCCGAGGCAGCCCGCGCTTCGGAAGAACGCAAACAGCAGGCGCAGGAAGCGCTGCGTGCCCGGCTGGTGGCGGTCTTCCCCACCTGGCGGCACGAAGAGCGCAGCCAACAGCGCATCACTCTGCACGTGGGCCCCACCAACAGCGGCAAGACCTTCGATGCCCTCAACCGGCTTGCCGAGGTAGGTACAGGGTGGTACCTGGCCCCTCTGCGTCTGCTGGCTTTCGAGATTTTCGACACCCTGAATGCGCGCGGCGTGTTCTGTAATCTGCTGACCGGTGAGGAACGCAAGGATGTGCCAGGCGCGTCGATTACGGCAGCCACCGTCGAGATGTTCAACCCCCAGCGAAGCGGGCAGTGTGTTCTCATCGACGAGGCGCACCTGCTGGCTGATCCAGATCGGGGCTGGGCGTGGACCCGGGCGCTGATGGAGGCTCAGGCCCCGGAGATCCATGTCATCGGCGCCCCCATCGCGCGCGGGCTGGTTGAGCGACTTGCTCGCGCTGCCGCAGTTGATGCCGATGTGGTGGAGCACGAACGTCTCACGCCGCTCCGGGTGGCTCATCAACCCTGGCCGCTGGACCGGCTTCCGCCTCGCACCATCCTGGTCGCCTTTTCTCGGGCGGCTGTGCTGTCTCTGAAGGCCGATCTCGAACGGCTCGGGCGGACGGTCTCGGTGGTGTATGGCAATCTACCCCCCGAGGTGCGCCGTAATCAGGCTGATCGATTTGCCGGCGGCGAGTCCGATATCTGTGTGGCGACTGACGCCGTCGGCATGGGGCTAAACCTGCCCGCCGATCAGGTGTGCTTCGCCGAGGTAGAGAAGTTCGATGGGCGCGAGCAGCGCCTTCTGACGCCAAACGAGATCAGGCAGATTGGGGGGCGAGCCGGTCGCTATCTGTATTCCGAGCTTGGGGAGGTGGGTGCGACGACCAAAGATCACCTAGCGCTGGTGCGCAAGTTGTTCAAACAATCTCCTGATGACCTGACCCATGCCCGCATCGCGCCGACGGTGGAAGACATCGCCATGATCCCCGGGCATCTGGCAGGCCGGCTGGCAAGATGGGCCGCCCTCGAGTCAATCCCGGACGATCTGCGCAGCGCCATCAAGACCGCCGATATGACCGAGCGCATCGAGCTGGCTGGCATGTTGAGCCAACCGGAGGTCGACAGGCTGGGTCTTCCGGCGGCCATGAAGCTGATCAACGCGCCCACCCAGGAAAGCACACGTGGCTACTGGCGTCAATGTGCATCGGCTATCCTGTACGAGGAACCGCTGCCGCTGCCGCCTGCTCCGAGCGCACGCATCGTTGACTCACAGGATCTCCAGTGGGCAGAAACATGCATCCGCTGTACCGATATTTACCTCTGGCTGTCCAGCCGCCGTGAATTCAGGGAATTCGGCCAAGATGCTGAACGCATCCGCCGGAGCCGGGCCCTGTGGTCTCGTCAGATTGATGAGGCCTTGCTCAGTAAAATCGATGCGGCACGGCGATGCTCCAGCTGCGGCCGGCGTCTGCCTTACGATCATCGCTTCTCACTGTGCGAGCGCTGTTTTGAGGGCCGCCGTTATAGGCGCAGGTATGATTAGCTGGAGGGCTTGACCCCTACCAAGCGAAAGAATATAGGCTCAACGCGGAAAAGTGGGGAAATGTCATCCAAGTATGTAAGTGAGGTATGCTAAGCGGTTCTAACAGAATAACGTTTGACATCAAGATAGCTAACGAGGAAATGGATCAACTCAATATTGAACGAGATGAATTTCATC
>JAFGMS010000507.1 GCA_016927375.1 Anaerolineae bacterium | reverse complement strand
TTGTGTCACCTGTTTGCTCGTCATTCTTCTCATCGATACACGTCTTGCGTGTCAGAAGACTAAAACAACGACAGTAGTGCAAAACTACATCAACCCGAAAGGTCTATGACAACAATCTATCCCATTGATGTCAGGATGATGTGATGTGTTGCGTCTTCCGACCGTTCAAGAGGGGCGTATGTACCGGTTGGGGGGAAAGATCACAATTCACCGCAGAGACGTTGAGGTTTCCTTTTTGTTTTTCTCTGTGTCCTCGGCGCCCCTGGTATGAAAATAGATTGGGCGAAGCGTTAGTGTGCGCACGGTCGGACTAACAGTCCGACCTACATTAGCCTGGACATTTTCATCTATTGAAGGTGCAGGCGTTAGCCCGGCGTCGTAACGGCGACGAAGATAAGCTCCTCGATAGGCACCCCTCAACATCTACATGTGCCCGTTCAAGAGCTTTTCACCTGAGGAATATCAATCTATACTGAATGTGGCAATGTGATGGTATAAGCCATCCGTGGGTGTGGGGTTAATGTTTGGCACGCCAGTGTTGCACTTTAGTGATATCTGGGGTGGGATGTATGGGCAGTTGGTATGTTGCGTAAGGTTGTAGTGGAGGACTTCTGGGAAAAAGCCCCCACAGTTGGAAATAAGGGCAGATGATGCCGTTCTTCTTCTGGTTGGACATCGTAGCATTAAGCATTTCTGCCGTATTGGCCTCCGCTTTGGTCCTGATGGTGTTGGGGGTGGGGCCGGAACGCGCGCTGAACCGCTTTTTTGCTCTGGTTGCCTTGTCGCAGGCATTTTGGGCCGGCTTCGCGTTGTTTTTGCGCCTGGGACTGCGGTTAGAGGCGGGCAATCTGCCTCTATTGACCGAGCTGTCGGTGCTGTCTGGTGCATTCAGCGGGCCGCTGCTTTTTGCATTCACGGTACGTTATGTTGACGTACGCTCTCGTTGGACAGACCGGGCCTCAGTTCTAGGGTTGGCTTTGCTCTTCATTCTATCCGTTCCACTCTTTCAACATACAATGGTATCTGACCCACATCTGGGTGCGAATGGCTTGCTGGTTGTGAAGTTCAGCACATTGGGCCTGGTTGTCGCCTTAATACCTGCCTTCTATATGATCTGGTCTTTGTATCTCTTTTGGAGAGAGCATCGTCGTCTTTCGGAATCCTATCTGGCACTGAGCGTGCTTGTTTTAGTGGCCGGATTCTTTGTGGAAGGGGTGCTGCAGATCGAGTTCCCGGTGATGTCGATCACCAACACATCCAGCATGCTGCTTTTGGGCTATGCTGTAACAGGCCAGCAGATCTTCAACCCGCTGAGGAAGCGGAATATTGAGATGCAGCGGGAAATTGCAGGGCGCATCAAGGTGGAGGAAGCACTGCGAGAGAAAACAGAGGAACTCGACCGGTATTTCTCCTATGCGCTCGATTTGTTGTGCATCGCCGATCTGGATGGGCATTTTAGGCAGCTGAACAAAGAATGGGAAACAGCGCTAGGTTATGCCGTTGAAGAGTTGGAAGGCCAACGTTTTCTTGACTTTGTACACCCTGAAGATTTGGAAGCAACGGTCAAGGCGCTCTCCCGGCTTGCCGCGCAGCAGAAGGTGCTCAGTTTCACCAACCGTTACCGGCATAGGGATGGTTCGTATCGGTGGATTGAGTGGCGATCGTTGCCGATGGAAAACCTCATTTATGCCGTTGCTCGCGATATCACCAACCGCAAGCAGACGGAGGACACACTGCGGAAAAGCGAGGAGCGTTTCCGGACGATTTTTGATGCGGTTAACGATGCTCTTGTTGTCTACGAACCATCGGTTGATACTGTGCTGGATGCCAATCGCGAAGCCCTTGAAATGTTCGGTTACAGCCGGGAGGAGTTGTTTCAGGCCTCGATCAGGGCTTTGATCTCTAGCGAGTCTCCTTGTGGTAACGCAGAAGCTCTAAAGTGGGTCAAAAAAGCGACTGAGGGAGAGCCGCAGATCTTTGAGTGGAAAGCCAGGCACAAGGACGGGCACCGGTTTTGGCTCGAAGTGAATATGCGGCAGACGGTTATTGGTGGCGAGGAGCGCATACTGCTGGCAATGCGTGATGTCACTGAGCGCAAAAAGGCGGAGGAGGAAATCCAGCGACGGAATGTCGAGTTAGTTATTCTGAATCAGGCCGGGCAGGTTCTCAATAGATTGTTGGAGCCGACAGAGATAGCTGAGTTAATCTACGCCATGGTTGGGTGGATGTTGGATAATAGCAATTTCTATATTGCGTTGTATGACGAGACAAACCGGCAAATCAGGTTTCCGGTTTATACCGTAGCAGGCCGGCGTCAGAGGGATACTTCCCGGTCTTTTGGCAATGGCCTGACAGAGTATGTCTTACAGACCCAGACGCTACTGTCGATTCCTTCCGGGGTGAGTGAGGCTCTTGAGGAGTTGGGTGTCTCATTAGTTGGGACGGTATCCAAGTGTTTGCTGGCTGCACCTATGCTGATTGGAGACAAAGCCATCGGAGTTATTGCTATTCAAGACTATGAGCACGAGAATGCCTACCAGGATACTCATGCTGAACTGCTCATGATGATCGCTACACAGGCTGCCGGCGCATTGGAAAATGCCCGGCTTTATCAGCAAGCGCAGCAGGAGATTTCTGAGCGTAAACGGGCCGAGGATATGTTGAAGCGCCGGGCTGCCCAATTGGCGATTCTCAACGATGTCGGAAAGCAGATATCCGCCGAGCTGGAGCTGGACAGCGTACTGGATAGGGCCACACATCTGATCCAGGAAAACTTTGGGTACCATCACGTGGCCATATTCACAGTTGATCAAGAGCAAACCAGAGCTGTGATGAAAACCAGAGCCGGTTCCTTCATCGATCTCTTCCCTACCGATCATTATCTAAAGCTGGGACAAGGTATGGTGGGCTGGGTCGCTAAGCACGGTGAAAGATTGCTAGCCAATGATGTACGGGCCGAACCGCGCCATGTCAACTTCTATCCTGATGTGCTCCTGACACGCTCTGAGCTGGATGTTCCCATCCGAATTGGCCAGGAGATCGTGGGTGTGCTTGATATTCAAAGTCCGCAGCTCGATGACTTCGACGAGAATGATGTCATGGTGATCGAGACGCTGGCCGGGCAGATCGCAACAGCGATGGAAAATGCAAGGTTGTATGAATCCGTCCAAAAGGAGTTAAACGAGCGCAAACGGGCGGAGGAGATATTGCAGCAGTACGCTGTGCGTTTGAAGACGCTGCGTGATATCGACCAGGCTATTCTGGCTGCCGAAACACCTCAAGCTATCGCTCAGGCCGCTGTAGATCATCTGCGGGAGTTGATACCTTGTCACCGTATCAGCGTTAGCTTGAACGATGATGAGCGTAATGAGATCGAGCTCATTGTCGTCAGTGGAAGGACGCAGATGGGGGCCGGTTCGCGCTTCTCCAGCCAAGATTATGGTATTGATGACCTGCAGTCAATGCGCGATGAGGTTTCTGTATGGGATGATTGGTCTTTGATTCCTCAGCTGCCAAAGGTAGCAGAGAAATTGTTAGCCGAGGGTATACGCTCTGTTGTTAATATCCCTCTTTCTTATCGGGGTAAGGTAGTTGGCGCGCTAAATCTGGGCTCTACTGAGCCCGCCGCCTTCAATGAGGAACAGATCGAGATTGCCAGAGAAGCCGCCGATCAACTGGGGATTGCTATCCAGCAGGCGTATCTTCACGAACAGGTCCAGCGGCATGCTGTAGAACTTGAGGAGCGTGTGGCTGAGAGGACAGAGGAGCTTATAGTGGCTTATGAAGAGCTGCAGGCTCTCAGCCACGTGAAAGATGAGTTTGTTTCCAATGTCTCTCACGAGCTGCGCACACCTATCGCCAGCCTCAAGCTGTTCGTTCATTTGTTGACCGTACGTCCAGAAAAGCAGGCATCCTACATCGCATCGCTCAAGCGCGAGTCGGATAGGCTGAGTGAGCTGATCGAAGGACTATTGATGCTGTCTCGACTGGATCAGGATCATGTCGCAATGGACCTTGCTCCCTTCGATCTAAATGCATTGGTCCAGGAATATGTAGCAGATCGTGCCCTGTTGGCCGCGAATCGTAAGCTGGAACTGGCGCTGGAGCTCGACACAGAGCTGCCTGAGCTAAAAGGAGATCGAAACCTCTTGGGGCAGGTGTTAAGCATCCTGCTGACCAATGCCTTTAACTATACGCCTGAGGGTGGTCAGGTGACGGTGAGCACCCTCCGAGGGAAAGACAATCAGGAGTGTGGTTTCTGTGTGGCTGACACAGGGCCAGGCATCTTGCTTGAAGAGCGAACGCGTTTGTTCGATCGCTTCTATAGGGGCAGTGCTGCAAAGGCCTCCAAGACGCCTGGCACAGGCCTCGGTCTCGCAATTGCCAGAGAGATCGTGAACCGGCATCGGGGCCGGATTGAAGTACAAAGCGATGGTGTTCCCGGGTGTGGGGCTCAGTTCTCTGTGTGGCTGCCGGTCAATTCCCTTGAAAATAGTGATTAGTTAAACAGCAACAAGCAACGAGTGATTAGCAGCGAGGCAAAAGCTCTGCACCCTGTATGCACTTGCCCCTATCATAAGCATCAACTTGCATATCTTCTCCAACCATACCATTCCTGTGAAGGCGGGAATCCATACGCCACCATTACCCGCAAGATGCAAAAAGCGCGATGGTTGACGATCATCGCGCTCTTATTTACGCCAGGTGTTCTGACTGAAAGTAAAGCAGGTTAGCGTAGGGCTCCACCACACTCAGCGCATGTATTGGCTGTGTGTGAATAGGTCAGATTGCACTGCTCGCAAGTCCTGCGTTGGGTGCCAATGGCTCCTTCGATAGCCCCACGCGCAATCCCCAGGTCGAGGCCAGCGGCAGTCAGGTCCCGCACCATGTACTCTATTGGGTATCCCCCATCCAGGCGTGATTTGATCGAGTTCATCACTTTGCCCAGATCCTGCTTGATCTCACGATGCATGGGAGCGGGTTTTCCACGTACATAGCGCACAGATGGCTCGAAGGTGGTGCCGCACGTTTGGCACTCGATGAATTCGCCTAGCTGCTGGATAGGAAAGATAGGAATGAAGTATAAAGTGAAAGAGCGCACGGCTCGCTTGTGAGCGTAGCGCCTGCTTGCCTGGCATTTAGGGCAGAAGAACTCGCCGTCTCCTATGTTCTTGTGCCGTACTCTGGTCCCAAAGATGATCATGCCTTTTTCTCCTGGTTGGTCCAATGATCAATAAGGGTAACTACTCAGCTCCCTGGTGCCTTCTACTGTAACCATCAGTGATGCGTAAAAGGTAAATATGTAAAACGTGAGACGTGACGAGTAGCCGGTCTGAGTTTACAAATCATAGATCGAAGCTTGAAAAGCTAAAAGCTAAGAGCCAACAGCTAAGAGCTGAGCAGTTAGAATATGTAAAACGTCATGCTTGCTCAACTGCTGATGAGTAGTTTCCTAATAACAGGCTTGTGCCGGAAACGGCTGTGTCTGGCCATT
>JAFGMS010000506.1 GCA_016927375.1 Anaerolineae bacterium | reverse complement strand
GATGATCTGCTGCTGTCGCTCTGCAGGATAAAGATCGGTTTGATTTTCCATCGGTCCGACTTTCTAATCCTTACAATATCTTTCGATTGCTTTCATTTTAGCATCAGTCGAAAGTCCCAGCAAGAAAACGGGTTATCTTCATAGGACTTTTGCGTCCTCGGCTCAGGTAGAAAAGTGGGCTTGGCATGACTTGCTGGGAGGGTATGAGCACATTGCACATGATCCAACCCATATCGTTACTGTTCAGCTACTTGGCACTCTCTAGTGTAGCTATGAGTGATGCGTAAAAGGTAAATAGGTAAATATGTAAAACGTGAGACTTGACGAGTTTCCAGTCTGAGTTTACAAGTCACAGATTGGAGCTTGAAAGCTAAGAGCCAAAAGCTGAGAGCTGAGCAGTTATCCCATATCTACTCAATTCCGAGGGCTCGATGCCACGCTTGCTGGTTTAGATCACACGCTTGCTGGTTTAGATCACACGCCTGCTGGTTTAGATCACACGCTCGCTGGTTTAGATCACACGCCTGCTGGTTTAGATCACACGCCCGGTGGTTTAGATCACACGCTTGCTGGTTTGAAGTCACACATAAGGATAGTTACGGGACAACCAGATGAATCACGCCTCTTTTTCCGTTGATCAGCCAGGTGGAGTCTTCGACCTGGAGTGCCTCGGCCTGCCCAACCTGCAGCCCTACCATGATCTCCCCCTTTAGTGTACGCAAAGCGACAAATGGCGCCGGGAAGTAGGCACAGACGTCTTCCATACGGGTTGTATGCGGCCAATGACGGTCACCGAGCAGCCGCCGGTAGTTGACATCGCCCTTGACCAGCGCCAGCCCGGCGGCAGCCACCCCTTCAAGCAGGTGCGGCGGCAGCCGGCGGAACATCAGGCAAGTTGTCCAGAATGTATCGGTCTCTAGGACCAACCGGCCGGCGGCCAGATCTTCGGTCAGCCGCTGCCCCCAAGCCTGCATTGCCGCACTTGGGGCCTGCTGCAGCCGGTCGATAGTCAGGCATGCATCCGCAGGCATGGCATCCGAGACAAAGAAGGGTTGGTTCTTCAGATGGAGATGGATTTCATGGGCCCATCCCTGGCACAGCAGGAAATCGGCTAAAGCCAGATCGAAGAGCAGGTCGCTGCCGACATTATCGCAGATGAAGTCGACCCGTGGCACGACACCTGAGAGCAGATCGCCTACCCGCTCCGTATGGTCGATCAGGATTAGATGGCGCTCCTGCTGCACCGCCAGCCCACCAAGAGCTCCAACCCGCACAGTGAAATTGCTCAGGTCGGCACGATTGCCCCATAGGCAGGAATGCAGCAGCGCCTCAAAGCGTGCTCCCGGTTCCAGTATGGACAGATGCTCCCATTCGGCCGCCAGCTTCCGGATATCGTCATCAATTTGTCTGTGCTTCTGCGCCTGGAATGGATCACCTCTCCCTACCTCGCCGGGCCGGAAGTAGCCAACCGCCTCCAACACCCTACGATAGAAATAGGTCTCGGCGAAATACCAGGGCACTTCCAGCCACGTTCTGCCCGCATAGTTGGCGGACAGCTCAGTGTTCCAAAAGGCGACGTCCGCCGCAGCCTCACGCAATGGCTTTATCGGGCTATTGGCAATCTCATTGCGCAAGCGTTCCAGAGCATCGACGATCTCAGATGGGTAGGCGTTATCGGCGATCACCTGGCTGATGATCTGCGGCTTGCGCTCGACGATGGTAGCGTGCGCAAAAGAGCCGGGATCGGAGGTCATCAGAATGGGGGGCAGAGACTGATCAGGCATGGTTCAGAGATTGGGCAGGAGATCGCCCAGTTGGCGCAAGATGTATGTCGGTTGGATAGGCGAGTCTTCCAGGGCCGATTCGGGGGTGGCGCCGGTCAGCACCAGGGCAGCCGACATACCCGCCTCCAGGCCCATAAGCACATCGGTCTCCAGGCGGTCGCCCGTCATCAGGCAATCGGCCGCCGGGAGATCCATCAGGTTCAGCGCGGCTTCGATCATGTAGTGGGAGGGCTTGCCGACTACCGCTTCGACCTGCGTATCGGTGCAGGCTTCGATGGCAGCAATGATGGCGGCGCAGTCAGGCTCACCACCCGACGGCACGGGGCAGTAGCGGTCCGGATTGGTGGCGAAGAAGCGCGCCCCGGCCCGGATGGCATCGAAGGCGATTTGCAGCTTGCGGTAGACAAAGGTGCGGTCGAAGCTGGCAATCACCGCATCGATGTGCTGCGCTTCCTCGGTCAGCTCGAACCCGGCATGGCGCAGCTCGGCGCACAATGGCTCCTCGCCGATGACAAACAGGCGGGCGCCCGGCATGCGCCGGGTCAGGAAATCTGCCATGACCAGGGAGGAATTCAGGATATCTTCGGCGGAGGTCGGCACACCCAGGCGATTCAGCTTAGCGGCGTACTCCTCGCGCCCATGCGTGGGGTTATTAGAGACAAAGATGGTGCGTGTGCTACGGGTACGCAGTGCCGCCAGGGTCTCACCTGCCGTGGGGAGCAGGGCATCACCCAGGTAGACCGTCCCATCCAGATCGAAGATGTAGCCAGAGAAGAACCGGTTGGGGATTCCCATGACGCTCAGCGCATCTCTTGCCCACCGGTGACGTTGATCGCCTGGCCGGTCATGTAGCTGGATTGGTCGGAGGCCAGGAAAACTACCACGTTACAGACATCGTTGTAGGTACAGCCGCGCTTCATAGGCACCTGGTCGATGTAGATCCGGCGTACTTCCTCCTCGGTAACCCCCCGGTTGCGGGCATACTGCTTGAACAGGGAATTCGGGCCCTCCATCCACAGCGGCGAGTCGAGCAGGTTGCCTGGGCAGATGACATTG
Organism: Anaerolineae bacterium; assembly: GCA_016927375.1. GTDB lineage: Bacteria > Chloroflexota > Anaerolineae > Aggregatilineales > UBA3940 > JAFGMS01. The sequence continues at coordinate 8,112 of JAFGMS010000506.1, read as the reverse complement.
ACACGTACACCAAACTCGGCCAACTCGAGGGCAGCGCTTTGTGCCAGGCCTATGCCGCCAAACTTAGAGGCGGCATAGGCCGAATTCTTGAAACTGCCCTTTTTTCCGGATTTTGAGTTGATTTCCAGGATGACACCGCTCTTCTGCGCCTTCATGACCCGGGCAGCGTGCTTGGCGCAAAGGAAGAAGCCGAACAGGTTGACGTTCATCACAGCACGCCACTTTTCAGCCGGGAAGTCAGTGATCGCCTCGGCGATCAGAATACCGGCGTTGGACACCAGAATATCGAGGCGGCCGAATTCCTTGACGGTGCGCTCGATCATCGCCTCGACCTGGGCCTCATCCGATACATCTACCTTAACGGCAATGGCACCTCGATCGGTGCCGGTGCGAATACCATCAGCGACCCGGATCGCCTTCGCATCGTTCAAATCGGCAACAACGATGTGGCAGCCCTCGGCTGCCAGGCGCTCGCAGATAGCCTGCCCCAATCCTTGTGCTCCGCCCGTCACCAGGGCGATGCGATCCTGTAAAGGCTTATTCATTCTGAAAATCCTATCTGATGCTCCCTACTAGTTACGAGTAATGAGATTTGGTGCACAGTCTACAGACAAAGCGGATAACAGATTGATGACGCTATACCCTTTACAACCTGCGCGGGTGACGGATACATATCCGTCACCCGTATTTGTCGGATATTCATCCGACGACGCGCGCAAGACATCAAGTTGCGTTGAGCAAGACAAGGTTTGCAGATTAAAATCTGCTGAGTATGGGTTACGGATATTCATCCGTAACCAGCATCGAATCCTGTCTGACGCTCTCTACTAGTTATGAGTGATGGACGATTAAACAGCAAATCGTTTGGGTGATGAATCTACAGCCAAACCTTGGCGCCAAGAGTATGGCATCATCGATCTACTGTTGGCTACGTCTGTAAACTATTAACTGTGAACTGAATCTCATCACTCATCACCCAAAACTGATCACTTCTGGAAACTACTTCCCAGCGATGAAATCTTCCGTCTTTTGGCGAGCGATGTCATCTGTGTACTGCTCGGGCGGCGATTTCATAAAATAAGAAGACGGGGCCAGCAGCGCACCGGACAGGCCGCGGTCGAGGGCCAGCTTGGCACAGCGGATAGCATCGATGACCACACCGGCCGAATTAGGACTGTCCCACACTTCCAGCTTACATTCCAGATTCAGGGGCACATTCCCGAAGGTGGTGCCTTCCATCTTAATATGGCAGAACTTGCGGTCGGTCAGCCATGGCACATAGTCAGAAGGACCAACGTGGATATCTTTGTCATCCATCTCGAAACCTACCAAGGAGGTGACTGCCTGGGTCTTCGAGATCTTCTTTGACTCCAATCGTTCGCGCTCCAACATATTGAAGAAATCCATGTTCCCACCAAAGTTGAGCTGGTAGGTATGGTCCAGGTGCACACCGCGTTCGCGGAACAGAGTAGTGAGGACGCGATGGGTGATTGTGGCACCGACCTGGCTCTTGATATCATCACCGATGATCGGTAGCCCACGATCAACAAAACGCTTCTGCCAATAGGGCTCCGAGGCAATGAAGACCGGTACACAATTGATGAAAGCGCAGCCGGCATCCAACACCTGTTCAACATACCACTTGGTAGCTTCTTCAGAGCCAACTGGTAGATAACTGACTACTACATCGGTCTCAGTGTCTTTCAGGATCTTGACGATATCGGCCGTCGGGCCGGGAGCCTTCTTGACCAGCTTCTTCAGGTACTTGCCCAGCCCATCGTGAGTCATACCGCGCTCGACCTTGACACCCAGATTGGGTACATCAGCAAACTTGATCGTGTTGTTAGGGAACGCGTTAATCGCTTCGCTCAGATCCAGGCCAACTTTGGTGTCCACCACATCGAAGGCGGCAGAGAATTCGATGTCACGGATGTGATACCCATCCAGGTTGACATGCATCAGGCCGGGAACAGAGTCGGTTTCTTTGGCATTCTTATAGAATTCCACACCTTGCACCAGCGAAGAGGCGCAGTTGCCTACACCGATGATCGCCACACGTACTTTTTTGCCAGCTTTTTTTGCCATCTATGCTTCTCTCCTTGAAAGTAATTGTTTTAGTTTATTGTGTAGATAGAATATGAAATTGTTCTACGGCAGCATCTGCCGCAAGAACTCCTCCTCGGTCTCATTGGTCCATTCGCCGCGAGCGTTAAGCCGGGCATAGACAGTAGGCAATCTTTCCTTAAGATCGGCCAGGGTGGTTAGGGGCAGTTCCTTAATATGGGGATAGATGACCACCTTCCCGGCCAGGGCAGCCTCCTTGACGGCTTTCAGCCCATCGCGGGCCGCGCTCAACGAACCGACGGCGGCCACCGAGCGATTGGGCGACAGCTCGCCCGAATTGGTCTTATCCAACACCAGCTCAAAGTCACTCATCAGCGATGCCGAGTGCCCGATGACACGTGTGCCGGACAGATAGGCACTGCTCAAGTCCAAAGCGGCCAGCGTCCCGCGGGCGACGCCTGCGAAGACGTTCATCACGCCCTGGGACGCAAGGTGACTGCCGGCCTCGGCAATAACAGATGGCACGGGGGCCAACACGACAATGTCGTCAAAACCGGTCTCCTCGAAGGTAGTCATCCCGGCTGTATAACCGGCTCTGTCTGTCGGGTTGAGGCAGACAAACTCGATGCCATGCTCCCTGGCCTGGTCAGCGAAGGTCTCATTCAATTCGCCCAGACGCATGTCGCTCACATCGGTACAAACGATGACTGCGGGTGGATTGTTAAACTCGATGGCGCGTTGGACGTGCATGCGTCCCATCGGACCACCCGCACCAACGAACCAGGCACGACCACCGGGCTTGAGATTTGAGCGCACCGGGAGGTCACGATACGCGGCAGCGATATCGGCTTTCGTCGTGCCCACATAGACCCAGCGATGGTAGTGTATACGCCCGATGTCCACGTTGACCGGCCGCTCCATAGACACCTCGGCCAAAATTGCCATCACGCCAAACTGTCCGAGATGTGGGCTGGCCTGCTCGATCAGGTCAGCATTCGCACCCAGGAGAACGATGTCATCGGCAAAATCGACCGGACAGGCCGCAATGGAAGGCACATCAGTCACCTCAATACCCAGCTCCGCGGCACGAGCCCTCAGCCAGCTGGCAAAGGCTTCCGGAACATCGGTAAGCAGTAGCCGGGCTGGATGAGATCCAGCGTCGAATCCGGCGCTGATTGTGTAGGGTCTGTCATCACCTGCACCGATGATCCAGGTGATACCGCCCTGTTTTAGCTCCGTCCGGTACTGCAAAGCATAGGCTGCTACCACACAGGCCCAAGGCTCGGTCAATGCGATTTCGGCATAACCTCTGTCGGGGCGAACCTTGATCAGGTTGTTCCCCAAATCACTGGCATATATATCGGGTCCGATCACACTGTACTGCGAGAGACCGCCCTGGAACCAGTAACCGTAGGCCAGTTTTTTACCTCTGATCATGATATCGGTCTCTAAAGTCAGGCGATCACCGACCTGGTAATGCTCACGCAGATCCTGGCCCACGCCGACGATTGTCATAGCAACCTCGTGGCCCAGCACCACCGGCTCCTTCTGCATGTCGCGGAAGATGCGCGGGTGGCTCTGACCCTGGTTAATAACCTTGATGTCAGAGAAGCACAAACCGCAGGCATCATGGCGAATGAGCAGCTCATCAGAGCCATAGGCCGGCATCGTGACCTCGATCGGTTGGCCGTCCTTGCCCAGGTTCTCAAGTCCAGCGCCGTACAACGGCCAGAGCTCATAATTGTCGGGCAGCGGTGCTGTGCCGCTGCGATATAGGTCGAGTTTGTCGGTCATAGGAATACCCATTCTCTAAAACGCCATCGAGAGAAGTTCAGCAGGCTGCACCTCTTCACCGGCCTGCTTCAGCCTTGCCAGCCCGTTCTTGCCGGGCGGCACCCGGCGGCCCATCCTGGTGTAGAAATCATTGCGCTCGCGCCGCGTGGGCAGGTGTGTTTGTGCCCAATCGCTCTGGTAGCCCAGACCCAGCGCCCGTTGGAGCACTGTATGGCCGTAGACAAAATCCGCACCGTCCAGGAAAGCCTGGCGCACGGGGGCCAGCTCGGGGGCATCGCAATTATCAACCAATCTCTGGCCTGGAGCGTTCATCTCTGTGCCAACGTTAAGGGGCAGATCGAGCCTGTCCGCCAGAGCCACCACCTCATATAAGTTCTCAACTTTCCGGCGGCGCACCTCGGGATCGGCGATGTTCCAGTTGCGGTCCGGGATGATGTTGAGTGCTACTACGCCCTTGCCGATCAGCAAATTGAGCAGTTCCTCCTCAGCCTGCTCGCCGGCCGATGTACCATCCAGCCAGGCGGCACAGGGCAGCGCACCACAGGAAGCGATCAACCGGTTGACCTCACCCATTTCCGGGAAGGTATCAGGTCCCGGCTGGACGTACCCGATACCACCACGCTTCATCAGCTTCGCACGCAGCATATTCCCAAACTTAGCAGCATCCTCCATCTGAATGGCGACCTGTTCGGGTTCCATTTGTAGTTTTTCAGCCCAGAAGGCGGCGAGATCTGGGACGCACTCAGCAGCAGCTTTCAGATAAGCTGCCAACATATGACGCTCGGTGGCATTGCCGGTCGGCGTGAGCGGGAGCACATCGCGCTCATAATTCACCGTCACTGGCGAAAGGAAGGCATTGATGCGCGCCAGCATACTGCGGTTGCGCTCTTCAGCCCGGCGGCGCATGTCAGCCAGGATAGGAACCACCGCGGCCGGAACCTGACTAGAAGTAAAACCCACACCCATGGTGTAGAACACGCCTGGCTCACCAGGAGAGTTAATCTCGCGGCTGGCAAACTCAGGCAGAAAGACACGCGTCTCCATACCTGCCGAGCCACGTACACCCAGTTGCTCACAAGCGTCTAGAAACTCATCTACCCCGTCCAGTACATCAAAGTCAACAATGCCCATCCCCCGGAAACCGCACTTGCGAGCCAGCCAAGCCAGCCCGCTGGGAGAATAGCCAAAAGCGTTGAAGGAGAAGAATGTATGGCAGTGGAGGTTAACAACTGGCTGCTCAGCTGCTGGTGAGCCACCAGCAGCAATGAGCGCTTCCAAGGCCTGAAGCCGCTTGGCAGGCGAGAAGTCGTTTAGCTGAGCTTCCAGACCAGCGAGCGTTTCCACGACAGCCTCCTAATCGAAATACAGCGCTTCCAGCGAAGCATTGATGCCTGGAGCGCCCATCAAGGGCAGGTCACGTGTACGCATCGTGTTGCCCAGATCCTGGACAGCCTGGCGATCAAGCTCTTTGATCTGCCCAGCCTGCAATGCCAGGATCACCATATGGGCGGTCATCTCCAGGAGTTGAACGCTCATCAAGGTTTCCCGGATGCCGCCGCGCGTCACCGATACCAGCCCATGGTTCTCCATAATAAAGTTGTTGTAACGAGGCAGGAATGGCTCGAAGTTTTTGGCCAGCTTATCGGTGAGAGGTTCGGCATAGGGTACAACCGGCACCGGCCCGATCTCAAGAACAGTCTCGGGAAACAGCGGGCGCATCAGCCAATTCTTGCCCTTGGCAATCGCCAGAGCACAAGTTGCAGGGGGGTGACAGTGGATGACCGAGACGATGTCCGGCCGCAGATTAAAAAATGTGAGATACATAGGCGTCTCACCGGTCGGGCGACGAGTCCCTTCCACCGTCTTACCCTGTAGGTCGATGAAAACCAGGTCGGCAGGGCGAATAAGGCCTTTGTTCATTCCGGTTGGGGTAATGAGCAGCAGGTTCTCTTCCAGCTTCCAGGCCAGGTTGCCGCCAGAACTGGTCACATATAGACTTTGTGCCAACCAGCCACACACGGAAATAGCCTGTTCGACTTCAGCAGCATATTTTTCGAGATAGCTCACGCACATCTTTTCCTCTTGGTCTTCGGAACAAATTCTCTCAGACAGTTGACAGACTCTCTAAGCCCAGGATGCGTCCCAACTTGGAGATCGTGAAGCGGTTGCGCAAGAAATGGGCATCGATCAGCGCCTGCTGAACTTCCTCGTCGCTCAACCCCAGATCGGAGGGTCGCGTCCCGCCGCCGGCCCGGCTTAGCAGGTCGGCCAGTTTTTCCGGTTCGGGCACCTCTGACGCCACGACCTGGATTTCTTCCCAATGATCCAGGATGCGCTGCTTGAGCTGGTCGAAATCAGCAGCAGTCATGTCAAGGAAGGGAGCTTGCTCAATGAACAAGTCCTCAGCGATCGAGCCGAAGACCTGGCGGATGCGCTGCATTTCGGCGGCGCGGTCAGGCTGCACTGCCGCCTCCAGCCGGGCAGATGCCGTAGGGCGGTCGATGCGTCTGAGCTGGGCGTACAACTCCGCCGCCAGCAGCGAGCACATACCAACTTTGGCACCATGCAGCACAGCAGGACGGTCCTCGCGCAGCAGCTTCATCTCAAGGAAGTGGGACATGTAGTGCTCATACCCGGCAGCCGGGCGCGAGTTGCCATAATCCAGCATGCAAAACCCCGAATCAATCAAGCTAAACATGAGCTTACGGACTCCATCAGGTGAGCCCTGGCCAATCTCGTCCGTAGCATCAATGCACGCATCCAGGCTGGCGCGTACCCGGGAAGCGATCTCTGGGCTGTAGGGCTCATTCCACAGGAGACGGGCGAGCTGCCAGTCGGCCAGAGCGATGGCCTTACCCAGGATATCACCATAGCCAGATGCGATCATGGCCTGTGGAGCGGCGGCCAGCGTCGGTAAGTCGGCAAACACCGCCACAGGCGGCTGGGCCATGACCGTCGTCTTGATGCGTCGCATCACAAGCGCGGCGCTCGGTGAGGTGAAGCCATCCACCGAAGGGGCGGTCGGCACGGAAATGAACGGGCAACGAGTCCGATGGCTGACGATACGGGTGATATCGGTCAGCGCGCCCGACCCAACTGCTAGGTAGGTACGCTTAACGTCATCAGCCTGCAGCAGCACCTGGAAGATGAATTCCTCGTTGGGAATAACATTCACCTCGCTGAAGACAGCCAACCTGACATCCCAGCCGCGATCCTTGAGTGCTGCCTCTACCTTCTGCCCCAGGATGGGGTAGGTGTTTCCATCCGCCACCAACAGAAAGTGGTCCAGGTCATGCGCTGCACAGTACTGCACTAGGGAAGCTACTGCTTCCTCGCCAAGAAATAGGGGAATATCAGCCATGCTCACTCCTTTTTTCCGCTGCACAGAGTAAATGGAACCTCAGCCTGCTCCAGCTTGTCGACCCAGTCAGGAGCAATGTCGGAATCGGTAAACAAGTGCGAGATCTGCTCCACAAGGGCGAAGACGGTCAGATCCATGCGGCCAAACTTGCTGGAATCGATCAACGCAACTGTGCTGCCCGAGATGTCGATCATCTTGCGCTTGATCTGGGCTTCATAGATGTCGACCTCCGTTAAGCCGCCTTCAGGGGTAAAACCACTACATGAGATGAAGGCGGTCTTGATGTAGTATTCGTTGAGCACCTGCTCGGCCAACGGCACGCTGGTGGCGGTCCCATCCACCCGCAAAACCCCCCCCATCAAGATGACCCTGTTGGACGGATTTTTCGCCAGCTCACGAGCCGACTCGATACCGTTGGTAATGACGGTCAAATCGCGGCGCTGTCTTAGGCAGCAGGCCAGATAGTACGAGGTAGTACTGGAGTCCAAAATCACGGAGTCGTTGTCATCGACCAGCTCAGCTGCCTGCTGAGTAATAGATTGCTTGGCGGTGCTATGCGTCATCATACGCGTGGCAAAGATGGGGCTGCGGCTTTGTTGTTCGTTCAAACACACCCCACCGCCGCGAACACGGGTGATCTGGCCGGAACCGGCCAGCGAATTGAGGTCATTGCGGATGGTGCCTTCGGAAACACCCAACAGATCGGCGGCCTCCGGGACGCGGATCCCGGGCTGCTCCCGTAGGATGGCTAACAAGCGCTGCCGTCTCTCAAAGATAGTCAAATTTTCTACTCACAGATGAGTCGGAGTAAATGACCACCACCAAAGGTGGTGGCTTTAATCTGTTGCACCTAGAAGGTGCGATCTTGCCGCTGGCGCCGAATGTGCGCACTG
>JAFGMS010000505.1 GCA_016927375.1 Anaerolineae bacterium | reverse complement strand
TCGGTGATGGTGAAGTTGTAGTGGTAGAATAGGTCATCGATGGCTCGCTTGATGACCTCATCCGGCACCCAGATGTCGGGGTTCCTGTCGTCCTCGTCTTCCTCAAACAGGCCGCCGTTCAGGTAAGGCATCGAGCCGATGCGCGCCTGTAGAGGCCCCTTGCGGGTGATGCCGATAATGTTCACGTCATGACGTGTGTTCAGCCCGGAGAAGAACAGCAGCTTGAGCCGGTCGCGGTAGAAGTTCTCATCCGCGCCTGTCGCGGTCACGTGCTGGTGATCGGCCCACAGCGCGGCCAGGTACTCGTAATCCCCATTGAAGTCCAGCCAGCCTTTCCGCTCAAGAAAGACGATGAACATCAGGCGGTTGAACAGCCTCTGGGTGAACAGGCGGCAGCGCTCAGAGTCATCGATGCCTTGAACGGCGCTCTCGGCGGCCTCAAAGACCTCCCGGTAGGTCTGGAAGAACGTCCGCGTGACCGCCTCGACGTCGAACGCCTCGTCGTGCCGCTGCTGGATGGCCAGCGGCGAGATGCCAAACAGGTCATGGCTTACTGTTGCGGGTTCGAGCATGGCGATGCGCTCGGAAGCGGTGCGCAGCCGCTCGTAGGGGCCGACGGTGATGCGCCGGAACAGCCGCCGGCTGCGCGCTTCCTTGTCGTACTTGACGTTGACGAAGTGCCAGTACCTTTGGGCTTCGTCGCTGAATATGTAGAGCGCATGAGGGAACTCATCGAGCAGCTGACGGATCACCGGACGCTGTGGTCCAATTAGCAGGTTACCGTTCAGCTGACAGTAAATGACGCTGAAGTCGCCCATCTCCCCGCCCGCAGTCGCAAACAAGACAGGGTCATCGGCCAATGCCTGTCCAGCAGCATCGGGCCACCCACGCGTTGAGAGCGGTTGGTCAGCGCGGTCGTAGTTGAGTTCAGTCCAGAATAACCGCTTGAGCGGGTTGAGACCTGTTGTGCGCTGCATTTCGTTGAGGAGTTCGTAGACGCGCTGAGTTGAGGAAGTCGGCATGGTGCTCAGTCCCTCTAGTAAGTCACTTGGAGCAGTATGAGGTAAAAAGCGTACAAGTATGAGATTGTGCTGCTATCAGTTTAGCATTGCCTATTGATGTGGGGAAGTTGTAAAGGCAGTTTGCAACCCATGTTCGCGATATGGAGCAGACATGATAGGTGTTGTCAAAACAGAGTATCATGCTCCTCGCTTGAGTTGGCGCAGAAACGCTGTGCACTCCAAACTGACCGGCGGAACACTTGGAGTAGGGGGGCATTGATCGCTCACTGCTGTTATCAACTCCTAGTTGATTTGGTTCAATATCCTGGAGTGGTCTACAATGTTTTTTCAGGAACTCTTGGTACGATAGCATAATGTGAATTGTGCCTCCTCCAAACATCTTTTTTGCTGCCCTTGGAAACGGTTCCGATTAGAGTACCCCCTCCATAACTGTCACCATCAAGGGCAAGATTGAAACAACGTTATCTAAAAGGCACTGAAGGATTCGACAACCATGGATGCCAACATCACAATCAAGAACTACCGATGTTTTGCAGACGAACATCCTGCCCGAATTGCTCTCAGAAAAGGTTTCACTGCTCTAGTAGGTCCCAACAACTCTGGGAAGTCGTCACTCCTCAGGTTCTTTTATGAATTCAGATTGCTGTTCCAAGAACTCTCCGAGCCTGGCGATGGCTTTGTGAAAGCTATGAGAAATGGTCTTAGTCCTCTGCCCCGGACCGCGCGTGACCAGAGTGAGCTCTTCCACAACCTCAACGATAGACCTCTCACTTTTACGATAGACTTTCCGGATGCAGCTGCTTCAAAGGGGGATGATGACGATCCTGTACCTAGTCGGGTTGCCATTACGGTGCCCCGTAGCGAACGGGGATATGATATCTGTTTTCGTATAGGTGGTAATGATATCGGGCTTGATGCGGCAAGCGACATCTCATTCGTAGAAAACCATATTCATAGTGCCGGAAACAAGATAGCGAATTGCAGCAATTTGTTTGCATTGTTTGACAGTCTATCAAGGACTGCGTACATAGGAGCATTTCGCAACGCGATCAGTGTTAGTGCTGAAGAGCCCTATTTTGATATCCAAGTAGGACTGGCTTTCATCGCAGAATGGAATCAGTACAAGGCAGGCAATGCTAAATGGGCGAATGATGCGATGTTTGAGGTAACGCAAAGTATCAAGCGTATTTTCATGCTTGACGATCTGGAGATTTCTACCTCAGCTGATGGCAAGACACTCCAGGTTCGCATGGATGGCAAAACCTATCGGCTGGATGAGTTGGGATCAGGTCTTGCACAGTTCATCTTGACGCTGGCGACTGCTGCTGTTAAGCGGTCCCATTACATTATGATAGATGAACCCGAGCTCAATTTGCACCCATCGCTGCAATTGGAGTTTCTTAATGCTCTTGGTTCTTTTGCCAAAGAAGGTGTTCTGTTTGCTACACACAGTGTGGGGCTTGCCCGTGCCGGAGCGGATCGTGTTTATGCTCTGCGGAAAGGGATGGGAGGTTCGAGCATAGTAACAGATTACGAGGCGATACCAAATCTGGCTCAATTTCTTGGTGAGCTTAGTTTCTCCAGTTATCGAGAGCTTGGCTTTGACAAGATTCTGCTTGTTGAGGGCACCACAGACGTGCGAGCTATCCAGCAGCTTTTGCGCCTCTATCGTAGGGAGCATCAGGTAGTGCTCTTACCTCTCGGTGGCTCTGCGCTTATCAATGCCAACAGGGAGGCTGAACTACAAGAGATCAAACGCATTTCTGACAACATATTTGCACTGGTTGACAGTGAGCGAGCTGGGCCAGATGCGGAAATACCTGAAGACAGGCTAGAGTTTACTGAGGTGTGTAAGCATCTTGGGATAGACTGCCATGTTCTTGAGCGGCGTGCTCTCGAGAACTATTGGCCTAGCGAAGCTGTGAAAAAGGTAAAAGGAGATAAGTACCAAGCACTAGGTGCATTCGAACTTCTTGATGATCAATGGTCGAAATCAGAAAACTGGCGTTTTGCTAGAGAAATGACACTTGAAGAGATCGAAGGCACTGACCTGGGGAACTTCCTCTTGCAACTCTAGACCCACCATACATCCGCTATCAGTACATGTATGGCTCTTGTAAACACTGAAAGTATCAGTCTCTAAGAGGGGTGTCCTAAAACGTACCAAAAGAGCCTTTTGAGGGCTTGGAGCCGATCCTTTACGTATAACACCTGTAACCTTGATGATTATCTGTCGTAGATTCTTGCTCGTTATTTGTCGTAATCGGCCCTCCCGATGTTACGGGAACGCCTATTGACTGGGATACTATGACATTTATCGACCAAGAAAAAGCGACAAATAGCGAGCAAGGTTACAGTTTACGTATAACAAATCCTCAAAACCTTGACTTTTCCCCGCTGATGTCTTATGTCTAGACACAATAGGACAGAGAAGGCAACAGGATTGAGCCCTGCTCGAAGTGCTATTTGGGGTAGGGGAAGTGATTTCATGTGGGGTGGCTGCGTATTGCACTTTCGCAGGCATCTATTCACTCTAGGCCCAGGTATGCTACGTGCAATGAAAGGCCTGTGCAAGCAAAGAGGAAAGGGAGGAAGCATGAAGAGAATACTCTCAATAGTGGTCTCGATCGGCATGCTAGTGCTGGTGGGGTGCAGGCCAATCCTGAGCAGTGTCGATCCTAACGACAGCACTTCCATTGCTGAACCCACCGCCGGGCCAACAGAAGTTGGTATCAGTGAACTAGCGGACACCTCGTGGGTGCTGGTGGAGATCATGTGGGAATCGCCCCTCGAAGGCGCCGAGATCACCCTTGATTTCAGTGAGGACAACATCAGCGGACGGGCGTGCAACAGCTATGGTGGCACATATATCACGTCGCTGCAGCGGGTCGTGACATCGGATGGGACACTAACAATCAGAGAACTGTACAGTACCGATATGGCCTGCCTAGAACCCGCTGGCATAATGGAGCAGGAGCAGAGCTATTTCAACATTCTGGCTCAGATCTCCACCTATGAGATCGACGACGAGGGGCGGCTGATTATCGGTAATCCCCTGATGGATCCCTGCTGCCTGATCTTTGAGCCTGCCAACAACGCGAGAAATGCTGCCTCACTGGATGGCACATCATGGGTGTTGGTTAGCATGAATGGCACGGAGCGCATCCCCGATAGTGAAGTAACCCTATCGTTCTCTGCGGGACAAGTCTACGGATCGGCGGGCTGCAGTACCTACAGCGCCGATTACCGGGGTGGCGAAATCCAGGTCATCAGCATTGGCACAATGATCACCAGCAAGATGGGATGTCAGGGCGAGGACATCCTGGCACAGGAAGCCGCCTTTACCGCTGTGCTCTCATCAATGAACAGCTATATGCTCGATGGCAATATGTTGACTCTAGCTAGCTCAGATGGTGCATCTCACCTGGTGTTTCAAATCGATGACGGGTACGTGGTAAGCATGACGAACCTCGCAGGTACCGAATGGATTCTCGCTTCACTGAACGGCGAAAGTCCCATTGAAGGCACCGAGCCCTGGCTGAAATTCCTGGACGGCACCGTTGTCGGGTCTGGGGGATGTAATACCTTCGGTGGTAACTATTCTAACGGGCAGAATGGTCGCATCCGCATCTATGATTTAGGTGGGACTCACGAACGTTGCACCGCGCCAGAAGGCATTGTGGAATGGGAGACTATCTATACGGATACAATAACACGGATCACCAGCTACCAGTTGGTTGGCTCGACGCTGGAGATGATCAGTGAAGACGGCATCCTGCTGATCTTTACTGCCGCCCGGCTATCTGACTTACTGGAAACAGACTGGTGGCTTACCTAATCGCTAAGCGTGCCTTTGCCAGTCTCTGTAAGACTCCTTCCTTAGCACCCCAATCCCGCTGGGGCCCCTAATCAGGCTACTGCGCCACACGTTTCACAGCCGCTATCACATCCTTCAGAATCGGCTTGTTCTTGAAGTAGAGCACTTCTGCGGGGATATCCTTCAGCTTCTCTTCTGCCAGGTTGACACCTTCATACACCAGCAGAATCAGATTCTCCCGCCCAGCCTGCCTGACTTTCCTCACCTTGCGCCGCAGATAGTCGGGATGCCAGAATCCCACGATCTCGACCAGCGCCCGCCGGCCATCCTTGAGATGGGTGATCGAGAAGTCCGGAATCATGACCGTATCGGCCAGCAGCAGCACCTCATCTTCGTGACCCAACGCCCACTTGCCGCGCTTCTGGCCAAATTTGGCTTCAAATTCGGCGGCGAAATCTGCCTCCATGCGGCTATCGAACCCCCCTTTTTGTTTGAAGATGGAGGGTAGTGGATCTTGATCGTTGAGCAGATAGGATAATTCTCCACCCAATCCTGGTGGTTGGACCGTGGCAGCCATGCGCCAGCGCTCGCACAGCAGCAGCGCCGGCAGAAAGGCTGCGAGCTGCCGCCCATAGCGGGTAATAGACTGGACAAAGGGAGACAGCGGTCCGTCCAATTCGACATGGTAGCCGCCGCCATCGGAGGGCGTGGCCCAGAACATGAGCTTAAAAAGCTTGATGTAACGCCAGAACTCCTTGTACCCGCCGAGGATATCGACCTGCATCCCGCGCGCCCAATACAACACGCCGCGTGCCAGTTCCAGATTGTAGCGAACGATGAGTTCCTCCGGCGTCCAGGCCGGGGAGTCGAGCAGCAAGTACTTCGAGGGACGGTCGGCAAACAGAGAGGTCTCAATCTGTTCTGTGGTGATCTGAAGCTCTTGCGCCACGGCGGTCAACAGTTCGCTGCGTGTGTCTGGGCGAAACAGGAAAGGTTGGTCAAACGCTGGGCCTCGTGTGAAAAGCAGGTCTCGCAGCTCAAGCGGGGGGAGGGGGGTCTGGATCGGCTTGAAGGTGGCTGCATCACACAGCACCTTCGCCAATCCACGAATCTCGA
>JAFGMS010000504.1 GCA_016927375.1 Anaerolineae bacterium | reverse complement strand
GGGAATGACAGCGCCGAGAAGGGGTAAGACACCGAATATGACGTGTTTTGCAAATAACTTGGCTCATTTCACATAACGGTGAACCATCCCAAAAAGCGCCCAGAAAAAGCTGTTTCACCGCGGAGAGACGACCGAAGGTCTTGGCAGAGAATGCAGAGCAACAACATAAGGATTTTTGTCAATACTCCCTACGCAAATCTCCAAAGTGGAAACTACTGGTGTTTATTGAAGAGGCTCACCACGGCGGTTACGCTGACGGTAAGCCCGGGGGCTTATGCCCATTTCGCGCTTAAAGGCGCGCGTAAAATTGGCGCTGGACCAATCTCCTACCGCCAATGCGATTTGGGTGATTTTGAGGTCGCTATATTTCAACAGGTCACACGCCTGGCGAATCCGGTACCGGTTGAGGTAGGCCATCGGGGGCACCCCCATTTCCTGCCGAAAACAGGCTGTCAAATGATCAGGGCTAATGTCCACCTGATTAGCGATCTGGTCACGGGTCAGCGGCTCAGAGTAATGGGTGTGCATGTAGGCCATCGCTTGCCGCACCAGTCGCGAAGTCGCTCCCCCCGCCGCTTGATGGCGCGCCAGGACCGCTTGAATTCGTTCGAGCAATTCCTGGCTACTGAACACCCCCTTGCTCAACACCGCTGTCACCCCCCGGTTCAAGCGCTCAAAATCCGTTTCATCCAAAACGCGCGCAGTCAAGACAATCACCGGAATGTCCCGCAGTTGGTCGTTCGCCCGCAGCACCTCCAACACCGCAAATCCATCCATCTCGGGCATCATCAGGTCGAGCAGAATCAGATCGGGCTGGGTGCGCGCCAGGATTTCTAGTGCCTCGCGGCCGTGCCGAGCCGCCACCGCCCGACATCCGGCCTGCTCGACCAGGCGGCAGTGCAGCTCCAGCACACCGGGATTATCGTCCACGACCAATACCAGGCGCGGGATGGCCAAGTCGCCCAGCCGGGCAAGTTGTTCTTGCAGTTGTTCGGCGGCCAGTGGTTTCTGGAGGTAATTCAACTCCAGCCATGTGCCCCGATCATGCTCGGCATCCAGGGTATATACCAGCACGGGGAAGATGTGGGCTGGTGGTTGGTGTTTCAACCGTTCGAGCAATTCCCAGCTGTAGTTGGCGGCTGCCTCTTGATCCATAACCATCGCTGCCGGCGGCGCCGCCAGCAGCGGTGTCAGCCAGTCGGTGGTGTTGTCAGCCTGGAGCCAGCTTACTCTGAAGCCCTGGTCACGCAACTGAGCGACCAATCGATTACTCCACTCTGCCTGTTTAGCCACGAGGGCAATACTTCCCAAGCCTGAGTTGAGATGCAGCTCCGGATCAGGGGGCACCTCCGTGGCAGGCAAAACAGGCAGGGAGAAAAAGAAGGTGGTTCCACCGCCCAAATCGCCGGGGGAGCGGACTCCCATTATCCCACCGTGGCTTTCAATCAGCTGCCGGCTGATGGCCAGACCCAAACCCAGGCCGCCATACCCCGAGCGGATGGTATGCTCCGATTGATAAAACTCGCGGAACAACTTAGCCTGTTCATCCGCAGGGATGCCGATGCCAGTGTCGCTGACTTTGACCAACGCTTTTTCATCACTCATCTCTAACTCGATAGCCACCAGGCCCGCGGGAGTGAATTTTATGGCGTTGCTGATCAGGTTGAGCATCACTTGGCGCAGCCGGGTGTGATCACCTAATACCCAAAGTGCCTGTTTCGGCCAAGAGGCGCACCATCGCAGTCCTCTTCCCTGCGCCAACCGTTTGCCAATGGATGCTACAGTGCATAGTACCTCCGTCAGGTCAAGAGGTTGGCGCAAGAGGCGCAGCTGGCCGGCATCGCAGCTGGCTAGATCAAGCACATCATTGATCAGCCGCCCCAGGTGTTGGGCATTGAGATTGATTTGTTCAATATCACGGCGCGAAGCTTCGGGGAATTGGAGGGGCCCGTGCTGTGTCTGCAACAGCATGTCACTCAAGCTAACGATGAGCGAGAGCGGGGTTCGTAATTCATGACTGACGGTGGAGAGAAAGCGGCGTTGGAGGCGATTAGCTTCTTCCGCCACTTGCCGTGCTTCAAGTGCCTCTTCATACAGATGCCCCGACCGCAACGCGGAGGCCAGGTTCTGGACGATGGCCGCAAGGGGCTTGAGATTCGCAGCACTGAAGGCCACGAAGCCCATTGCCTGTTCTTCGACAACCAGAGGAAGCAGCGCCAGCTGAAAAGCTTGTCCCGCTGCATAGATGCCTGGTGGTGGAAAACGGCGCAGTTGGAACTGGCAGCCAACAGCAGTCTCACTTAGCCCGATTTGCAATAAGACTCGCCCCTGTCCCAACGAGTCTTCCTCCGGTAAGTGGAGCGTGTAAACCACCACCAGCGCATGCTCGATGCCCAAGAGGGGCAAGTGCTCGTTGAGGATCGGCGCAACCTCTGAAGTCTCAAGTACCTTGAGTAATTCGGAGCTCATCACCTCGAGCTGGTTTGACACTTCTCTTTCTTGCAGCCAGGTGGTTGTTAACTGATTTTGGGTCTGCTCACTGACTCGGAGATGCGCATAGTCAGTCAGTATTTCAGGTGAGACAGCATTGGGGCCGGACGATGAAACACGCCTCGGAATCCAGGGTTGGAGAGTGGGCCAATGGCGCCGCAGGGTCGTGAAAGCAGCGTGCCAGGGATACACATTTTCCCCACGCAAATCCAGCCGGCCAAAGAGCTTCGTCAGCCCAGATTCCCAGAGCGCCAAGTCGTCTTCAGACAAAGCTGAAACAAAGGCACGGGTAAGTTCCAGGCATTGGTCTTCAATCTCATCCGGCGAGCTGTGCCGCATCTCAGGGAGTGCGGCTTCCGCCATTCCCCGCGCCAGAGCGCTTAGGACGGTTGGGAACTCTGCTGCAGTTTTGGGCATTAATCTCTCGAACGCAATTCGTGCTGCGGGCTGGCACCCACAAGACCGGCGGATGACCAACTGGGTGGCGATCCGTGCCGGCTCTTCGCAGTTTTGCTTACCGGTGATCCGATCGATTAGAAAATGCGTTGCTCGAAAACCCAGCTCAAATGTCGGATGCCGTACGGTGGTGAGCGGCGGCTGGGCACCGCGGGCATGGAGGCGGTCATCAAAGCCAATGACCGCGACATCATCTGGTACACGCCGTCCCGCCTCCCGAAGCGCCTCGATGGCGTCCAAAGCAGAGAAGTCGTTGCTTGCCAGCACAGCAGTAAACGGCGCGCCGCTGTCCAAAATCTGCTGCATCGCCATCCGGCTACTGCTGGACCAACGCTGCTTCAAAGCGATCAGGCGCTCATCTATCTCCAGGCCCGCTTCGCGCAGGGCATCTTGATAGGCCAGCAAACGTTCCAGACTATCTCCGCTTCGCCTGGCCTTTCCGGCGATAAAAGCAATCTGCCGGTGCCCATGGTCTAAGAGATGGTGGATGGCCTGCCGGACACCGCCTATGTTGTCGATGGCCACCACCGCTCCCGGTATCACGGGGGCGGTGAGCACGATAGGGAAACCGGAGTCGGTGAGCGCCTGCACATAAGCAATCTGGGGTGGCGTAAGTTCTTCGGGGACAATGATCAGCCCATCGGTATTCCAGGGCCCAACAGGCAGAAAATCTGTTTCGCCGTTGGCGACAGGCCAGGCAGGACGTCGACTTTTAGACAGGCCACTTCCACAGCTGAGGAGCAGATTGCAATCACGCTCGCGCGCGGCGGCGGAGATGCCCCGCAGCAGATCATGTTCAAAGGGATCTATTCTTGCCTCGTTATAGATATCCCAGCTGCAGAGGAAGCCCAGAATGGGCCGGGAGGGAGGAGAGGCATTGTCCTGTTTCGCATCACGGCGTTTTTCTGGGGAGTAACGGATCATGTTAGGATCATATCAGAATATGTCCATTTCGGCCTTGGTCATTGTTTCGGCTGCTGGGTTTCAAATCGTACAATAGTTGGTGATCCTATCTATTACCCATAGGGCGGACTTTGCTCTTTAGGAATGAGAATTTATTAACTTGCTCATCCATAATCCGGATTGCAGGCTCTTAGGGGTAAGTTATTTAATCGCCATTCCTTAACAAGATACCAAAAGGCAGCATAATCGTGAAGGCGCTGCCGGCCACGCCAGATGACTGTAATGCCTGGTTCACCTTCAGATTTACGACCAAGAAACCCTCCGAGTTTAGCGATCCAACGTACAGCCTGTGGGATCCTCAAGAGCCAAACGACGCTCAATGAAATCTCAGCCGGTGCGGAAGATGCTCAGGTCACGGCGGTCAGTGCGGTCAACTTCATGAGCCAGGCCAGCTGGCACCCCCTTGCGTATCACAGCAGGTTAACTAGTGTTTCGTGGCATAAGTAAGCCGTCAGTGATGGTTACCTGCGAAATACTTAAGCAGTTGGATATGAAGGGTATATTTACTGCCGGACTATTTCTGCCCATCAAGGCCTACCTTTTCTCCTCAACGAATGTGACATCCGCCGGCATGCCCGGCTTGAGACGGGCCTCGTCGTTGGGCACGCTGATCTTGACCGCATAGACCGTCGAGGTGCGGCCTTCCACCGTCTGGACGTTGCGCGGGGTGAACTCAGCCTCGTCGGCGATCCGGGTGACGCTGCCGCTAAAGAGCTGGCCGGGGAAGGAATCAACCTTGATGTTGGCTTGCTGCCCGACGGCTACCTGTCCATAACGATCCTCCGGGAGATAGACGACGAGATCCAGGTCTTCCAGCTGAGCAACTGACATGACAATCCCGCCCGGAGCGACAATCTCTCCTACTTCGAGATTACGAGTCAGAATGACACCATCGATGGGGGCTTTGACGTCGGTGCGTTTGAGTTGGAGCTCGATCAACGCCAGGGAGGCCCTGGTCTGCTCGATGTTGGCCTCTGCCTGCGTGACGGCGGATTGGGCCTGCTCGACGCCTGCCTCGGCGGCATTCACCTGGATCGACTGGTCGCCGGTCTGTAAGGCGGTCAGGGCATCACGGGCGTTGTCGTAGCGTGATTGGGCCACCGCTACCTGTGCCCGGGCTCGCAAGACCGCATCGGCCGCGCTTGTGCTGAGCATACGCTCGTATTCCAGGCAAGCATCGTCCAATTCAGACTGGGCAAGATCGAAATTGTCTTGAGCTGCCTCGGTCAAGTTTTCATCATTCGTCGACTCAGCCTGGTCGAAGGTTGTTTGTGCAATCGTGTACCCGATTTGTGCCTGGGCCAGCCGCTCTTCGACAGCAATGAAATCCTGATTGGCGGCCTTCTTGAGCTCTGCATCGAGGTTAGCCTGCTCGTCTGCCAGGGCTGCATCTGCCGCATCTACCTCAGCCTGGGCTGCGTCGATCAGCTCTGTCTTCTGGAAATACCAGACCGGGCGATAATCGTCGGGGTTTTCGGCGTTCCAGGCATTTTGGCGAGCCTGCATATCCTGGGCACGAGCCCCCTGGACGGCCAGCTCAAGCTGGCTCTGAGCATAGAGCAGCTGGGCCCGAGCAGCCTCCAGTGTGGCATCCGCTGCATCGGCAGCAGCCTGAGCCTGGTCGCGTTGGGCCTGCAGCGGCTCATCGTCAACACGAAACAGTACATCACCCGCCTGGACCGGGTCCCCTTCGCTGACGTTGATTTCTATCACCCGTCCACCGATCTCGGGCGCGATGGGCACATCCAAAGCGGAGAGGTTTCCGGAAGCAGTCAGCCCCCCATTATCATCGATGCTGCATCCGGTTAAGACCAACGAAATGACCATAGTTAAGACAAGAAGAATAACAATCGAACGTTTCATTGCGAACCCCCTTGAAAATAGTACTGAGTAACGAGTGCCGAGCAACGAGTTAAAAGCTTTGTACTTTGTATGTGCCTGCTGCTATCACAAGTCTCAACATAACTCGGCCTTCGCCAATTCTGTCATTCCCGCGAAAGCGGGAATCCATACGCCACAATCACTTACAAGCTGCTGCTATTTTCATTCCCAT
>JAFGMS010000503.1 GCA_016927375.1 Anaerolineae bacterium | reverse complement strand
CAAGGAGGTAATCACCCTATTTTTGAGGCTACGACCATTCTCAAATACTCAAAACCGACCAAATTTGCGGTTCATGCAAAGAACCCCAAAGCGGGAATTGCTGCGGGAATGACAGTGTGAGACGTGCTGATGAAGCAAAACAATAAAACCATCTCCGGGAAATCCGGAGCCAATTTTAATGCGCCCGAACTTCTCGTTAGTTTTCACCTATCACGTTTCACTCATTAAGTCTCACACGTGAGTTGCACAACTGACTACGACTCGACAAACGCCAAATTGGCGAAGGTATTGTTCCTAATAACAGACTTATTTACTCGACATATGGGTTTGACGCTCGGCAGTCCCAACGTTATGATCCCGGTAGAAATTGACACGGCCATCTTTTCTGGACCGTCCGGACCCTGACCATGAGACACAAACGAAGAAATCCATATGGTTGTTTATTCCCCTGGCTGGCAATAATCGGGATTGTTATTCTGGTAGCTGTCCTATGGGGCGGTAAGATCATCCGTTTTATCACCGGTGAGGACATCATAGCCGACCTGGCAGAAGACTTGAAGACGGCACAGCCGATAACACCTTCTCCGGAGGTAGCGGAGGCAGCATCTGTGGAAAATGCCCCGATCGTCATGCCGACTGTTGGCCTGGAGGGTATGGCGGACGACGGCTTCCCGATTGAGGTACGTAACCACGTCCTCAAATACACCATCCAGGCAGGCGACGCGCTGTTCTTGATCGCCGAGCGCTTCGAGTTGAACCCCAACACCATCTTCTGGGCCAATACCGAAACCCTTCAAGATAATGTTCACTTGATACGTGTTGGCATGCAGCTCTACATCCTGCCTGTTAACGGGGTCTATCACCTGGCCGACGGAGAGAAGTCTATCGCTGATATTGCGGCAGAATACGG
This sequence comes from Anaerolineae bacterium, assembly GCA_016927375.1. Lineage (GTDB taxonomy): Bacteria > Chloroflexota > Anaerolineae > Aggregatilineales > UBA3940 > JAFGMS01. The sequence goes on along the minus strand of JAFGMS010000503.1, from coordinate 11,282 downwards.
TGTTGCGCCGGGCGACATTCTCGACTCCGATCTCAACCAGTTCTCCCAACACGACAGTAGCTACGTACCTCCTGCCGGACTGCGAGTCGTTGTGCCGGGAGGACAGCGGCAGTACATCTCCTGGCAAGCGCCAATCCGTACCGGCGCAGAGAGCGGTGGTGCCAACCCGGAAGGAACCATCCACCCCGGCTCCTGCCGTGAGCGCTATCGTGGATTGGGAGGCAGCCAATCGTGGATGAATCCACTGGGAACGGTGCCTTACCGGATCACCAATGGCTTCGAGCCCTGGCATCCGGGGGTCGATCAGGCAGCCGACAGAGGAACGCCTATCTATGCTTCTGAAACGGGCGTGGTGGTCTTTGCCGGCTGGCATCGCGACGGCTACGGCGAGCTGGTCATCCTTGATCATGGCGATGGCTGGACGACCTACTACGGCCACCTGCAAACCCGCTTTGTGGGCTGCGGTGACCAGGTCTCACGAGGCCAGTTCATCGGTGAGATGGGCATGAGCGGCAACGCCACCGGCATCCATCTACACTTCGAAATCCGCAAGGACGATGTGCCACAGAACCCATATCGATACATTGAGCTGCATGATATGCGTAATGGATGACGGAGAGGCATGAAGCGTAAGGGTCCCTTCATTGGACCGTAAGGAACAGGGCAGTAATGCTATCCGGGTTAGCGATGATGCCTGCGATGACCACAAATGCTCACTTGGAGTTGCAATCGATGGCGTGCTCAAGACATTAAGGGGTCTACGTGAAATAGTAGGGAAAAGTATTTATGGGAAGACCCTAAAGGTTCCTTTTGGGAAGTATCGTGGTAACTACTTTGACAATGTCAACTTTAGCAGCCTCTCGATGTTGCTATGCTCAAAGAGGCGCTCTTCGTTCCAGCTCCGTCGCTACTTCGTTGCTCTTTCGTTTGGAAGCACAAGGAGCCCCTCCTACCCATTCCGGTTGCTCCAGGAAACTTGACATTGTCGAACTGCTCAGCTACGTGGCGTGATATACTGACAGTTGTGAATGATGGGTGATGGGTCATGAGTTTTAGTTTAGTTTACAGTTCACAGTCAAAAGCTAGCAGCTAAAAGCTGAGAGTTGAGCAATGACGTATCGTTTTCCACTGTAGACACACTTTCGACCGAAATGACCGATCTTCAATATCGAAAAAACCTTTAGGTTCTGAGGCTAACCCCACTTTTCCGGGTAGCCCCGTTTTCTGTATTAGTATCAGTAGTGGCTGCTTGAATCGAATGCGGTGAAAGTTGCATGCCCGCTTCTCTTAGATGTCTGGGGGACAACAATACCCCTCCCGGCTACCTGACTACTCGGACCCCCTGCTTTCCGGTTGCTACTCATTCCCCAACCGGCCACAGCATGACCGTGTGGTCGTATGACGCGGATGCGAGAATCTTGCCATCCGGCGAGAATGCCATCGTCTTCACTTCGTCGGAGTGACCACGGAGGATGTGTAGTTGCTCACCTGTCGCCACATCCCACAGGATAACTGTGTGGTCGCACGACCCGGAGGCAAGGACCGCCCCGTCTGGCGAGAATGCCACATCATTCACCCGGCAAGAGTGGTCTCCAAGGGTATGCAGTTGCTCGCCTGTCGCCACATCCCACAGAATGACCGCGGTGTCAAGCGACCCGGAGGCAAGCATCGTGCTGTCCGGTGAGAAAGCCACGTCATTTACCTCATCAGAGTGGCCTACAAGGAAATGTAGTCGACTGCCCGTTGCCGCTTCCCACAGAATGACTGCATTTGCGTATGACCCAGTGGCGAGCATTGTGCTGTCCGGTGAGAATACCGTGTCCAACACCCAGATGGAAGGACCTTGAAGGGTATGCAATAGCTCGCCCGTCACCGTGTTCCACATAAGGACGGTGTGGTCATGTATCCCCGAGGCGGAGGCGAGCATCGTGCCATCCGGCGAGAATGCCACGTCATTCACCCAGCGAGAGTGGCCTCCAAGGATGTCCACAAGGATATCCAGCGGCTTGCCCGTCGCCGTGTCCCACAGAATGACCGTGTTGCCTCTACCAGAGGCGAGCATCGTGCCGTCCGGTGAGAATGCCATGTCATTCACCCCGTAGGAGTGCCCTCCGAAAGTGTACAGTTCCTCGCCCGTCACTGCATCCCACAAGATGACTGTGTTATCAAACGAAGCAGAGGCGAGCATCGTACCATCTGGCGAGAACGCCGTGTGATTCACGCTGTAGGAGTGGCTTCGAAGGGTATGCAGTTGCTCGCCCGTCGCCGCGTCCCACAGAATGACTGTGTGGTCGCCCGAGGCGGATGCAAGAATCGTGCCATCCGGCGAGAATACCACGTCATACACTACATCGGAGTGGCCACCAAGAGTACGCGGGCCCACAGGGTTTGGGACCAGGGTTGGAGTTGGCGACGGTGTAGGTGGCGGCTCTGTCACTGCCGTACGTCTACATCCAATAGTTGTGATCGCAACCACGGCAATCATACTTAGAACTGTATCCAGCTGCTTCATGATGGTTCCTCTAAGAAATATGCCAGAATACGCCCATTTCCTGATTTTGACACCCTTTTTAGATTATCTCCAATTCACCTCATGTGTCAGATCAAGTCCTGACTATCTCAACTCAGTGTTGAGCGCCACCAACGCTGTAAAGCTCGCGCTCAACGTATCATATGGGTCGCGTGACTTCCTGGTCTGGATCCATCTCAGACAGGTCGCACTGGAGGCTGCCCGCACCGTTTATCAGGTCGAGCACCAACTTCTCAATGATTACATGCGAGAACAGCTGCGTTCTCCTTCTGCCAAAATGCTGTTGGCTGTGTAGGTCCTCTAAGGGTAGAATCGCTATATGGATGAGGATAGGCGCGAGATCTCGTTTTTACCCTGGTGGCCAACGTGTCAAAGGTCAGTCGAGGCCGCACTGTGGCTACTGCTCCCAATTCTTCCTTTGATCGTCGGGTTGGCATGGGGAACCCACTTTGACGATACCACCTACGCGGCGCTCCGTTGTGCCCGTAACCTGGCGGCTGGGCATGAGCTGACCTATGGCCTGGCACCCGAATTCCCCCTCTTCAGGGCCCCATTCTATGTGCTGGCACTGTCGTTGTCAGCAGCCGCGGGCATTCCAATCCCACAAGCTGCTCTCATCCTCAGTGTGCTCGGGTGGAGCTCAGCAGTTGCGGCAATCTATACGCTGGGCCGGGCGGTTCGCCGGCCAGTGACGGCAGTGGTATCAGCCATCCTCGTCGCTTTCAGCCCCCTCGTCGTGGTCACCCTGGGGACCGAGATTCCGTGGGCTATCGCATGGGGCTCGATCACCGTCGCGGCAGCAATCAAGAGGCAATGGAAGCTACAGGCCGGTGCCTTGATTCTTCTGATGCTCACACAGCTCGACGTGAGCACCCTGGGGCTGGCGTCGTTGCTGCTGGTCCTCCGGTGGATCGAGCAAAGACGTTTCCCCTTGTGGCCTTTCCTGATCCTGGCGCTTGCCATGGTTGGCTGGGGGGTGATGATGGTTCAGCAGCTTGTTGCCCCGTTCTCCCTGTCCCACCTGGCTAAATGGGTTGGTGATATTGAACAGCTCGTACGCGAGAGCGAATTCTACTGGCTGTTTCTGTCATTCATCGCACTGGGATGGTTGGGGATAGCACCCAAAGCACGGTGGATGGGGCTCTTGTGGGTGGCGATCCTAATCATGAGAGGCAGCGAGGCCGCGGGGACGATGCTCGGCGTGCTGGCGCTGTTCCTGGCCGGCCTTGGCATCGATTGGTTTGTCGAGTGGGTTCGTGCGCAGGACAGATTGCGCCTCGAACGCCGGACGCTGACCGTCGGGCTGGCTTTTGTGGCCTGGCTGCCGCTGGGCGCTGCCCAGCTAACCTCGCTCCTGACCGACTACCCGCATCGACCGGTCATCCGGGCGGATCTGGAGCAGCAGGCCGCGACCTGGCTGCAGGCTCATAGTGAGCCAACAGAGACCATCTTTGGCTCTGAGCGCGTCGGCTACCTGGCGGACCGCCCCACGCTCCCGTGGGATGGGAGACGGAGCGATCAGGCGGAACTGGCACGCGTGCTACAGACGCTGAACAAAAAATCACCTGCCTACTGTGTCTCATTCAACAGCATAGGATGGGATCTTGTGACCCGGACGGATTGGTTTCGAGAGTATTACGCGCCGCTGCAGACGTTCGTATCGCCCCATGATGCCACATCACCCTTCGTGGTTTGGGGCTACCATGCCGGCAGGTTCGAGATGGGGGAATACCGGCCGCTGGACGTGCACCTGCCCGATGGCGTTATGTTAGTCGGATACAGGTACTGGCCGGATCGCGTTCAGGCAGGGGATGCCGTCTATGTTTCCCTTTACCTGCAAGCGATGGATCCTGTGACCGATGTGTTCCATACTGTGGCGCGGGTGACCTCGTCGTGGGATGGTGAAAGATGGGCACAGCAAGATACCATTGCTCCTCCCGTCAGTTCTCTGGTGGGTTGGTGGCAGAGGGGACAGCCGCTCGCCCAACGGTTCGTGTTGACTATGCCGGACGAGATCCCCGTAGGGGCACATCAACTGGAGATGAGGGTAGCTGCCCCTGAGTTAAAGGAGTTCCTACCCATCTACCAGGGGGATGACACATCTCCCGTCGAGCGAATTGCCCTGGGGTACGTGGTCGTGCCCTGGCAGGGCGAGATGGATAGTGCGAAGTCGGTGGGGACTAATCTTGGCGACCAGATCACCTTAGTGGGCTTTACAGCGCCCGATACTATATCGCCCGGAGCTGGATTCGATGTCACCCTCTACTGGGAAGCCCAGCGTTTACCAGACGAAGATTACATCGTGTTCGTCCACCTGCTGGACGCCGGCGGCCAACTCGTCGCCAGTCACGATGGGCCGCCAATGGATGGGCGGTATGCAACCACGGCGTGGATTCCGGGCGAATTCGTCCCGGATACCCATCACCTGGTGCTCGATTCCCAGATTCCTGCTGGGACATACCAGCTCCAGGTGGGCATGTATCGCTGGCCCAGCGTAGAGCGTCTCGCGGTTGCGGAAGGCTCAGGCGTTGAAGTATCAGATCGCGCCATTGTGCTGCAGACCATTCGGGTTCGATAGTCAGCCCAAAGCAGCCAGCAGGCCCTGGACATACTTGGAATTCCGGCTGCGGGACGGGGGAAACCAGTCAGCGACCTCCTGCAAGCGCTCGGCACTTTGGGCCGCGGTCTTGATCTCGATCACGACGGCGTCGGCGATTGGTACCTGAACGCGCAGGTTGGGTCGAGGGGTTAGCCGTTGATCATAGGCGACCTGGGCGTAATCTAACGTTACCCGTATAGCGCCATCCTGCGTGGCATAGTACTCGCGTTGATAGTGATTCAACAAGGTAGGTTGATTCATTGTCTGCAGCAACACCTGCCATGGGGGTGCAGCAACGGCATGAATCGTCTTCAAGGTATCTGCCCATGGCAACGCCAGGTCCAGTTTGCACGGCAGCAGAGCCTGTTTCTTTCGTCCCAGCAAGTTGCACTTCTCCTTGAGCTCCAGGGAGGGGCGAATATCCTCCATGCTGGTGCCATACCAGCGCAGGCGGAGCTTCCGGCGAGCACTCAGTCCCTCCAGGTTGTCATTCAGGCTGCGCAAGTGGGACGTGTCCAGGTACAGGCTGTTGACCTGGCGCGGCGGATATGTCACCACGAAACCCGCCGGATGGAGCCGGATCCAGAAACGAGCCTGCGATAGTCTGTATCGCGCACAGACCAGCTTGATCTCGTAACGCAAGTCAGGTTCGGGATCAGCCTGCTGATCCGGCACGAGCGAGTCGACGATGGGCATGCAACATTCCTCCATTTCCAATCATTCCCCGGTCTCTACAATGAGAACATCCGGGTAGCCATACTGCGCGCGAGTCAGGTGCGTAGCAGAAATGCCCAGGATTCGCGTAACAACGCGGATTTCCAACTCCTGCGTAAAGTCGATCTCATTGTCCAGGCGCCGGATATCCGCCAATTGGATGTCGAAGTGTACGTAGCGGATCACCGGTGCCCGGGTCACATCGAGGGCCCGCAGGACGATGGCGTCTGTGTGGCCGGTCAGAAGCTCGATTGATTCATCTGACAATTCCTCGCGCTCTGCCGGAAGAAAGGTTGCGCCATTGATGTCAAAGCCAACGATCTCTACCGGCAGGTTCAAGATATTTCCCACGTCAATGCCCAGCGTTCCACTCATTGCCTGAGTGGGCGTCCCCAGGTAGGCGAAGACCGGCTGCACGGGATCGAGAGAGCGTTGTATCTGCTCCTGCCGCCGGCGCAATTCATCCCACGGCGGGGTAAGTGTCTCGCCCTCAGCCTGGGCTTGTACGATGTGCTGTAATTGTTGGAACTCGGGCTCCAATTCTGCCTGCAGCTGGTCAAGGTAGCCAGGTTGGCTGATGCGCAGAGCCTGCTCGACATAGGCCGCCTGTAGGATGGGGTCGCCGTAGGTGGCAGCCAGCGAGAGACGCTCGCCAGTGCGCAGCGGATCGCCGTTGAACCCGATCGGCTCAAGTCGATCCGAGGTGGGGTTGTAATAGTAGCGTAGATTGACCAGCGATGTGCTCTGCGTCGCTCCCCACAAGTCGACCAGAGCAAGGAAGCGACCATACTGCTGCACGTCGAACACCTCCGATGCCGGCAGCCGGCCGGTCTGAAGCGCGCGCAGCAGGCCAATCGCTCGCTCCCTTTGGGCAGACAGGCTAGGGTCGCGGTCAATGGTCGCATCGCGGAAGGCATCCACCTCAAAATACTGGACGTCAGCGGCGGAGAGGTTGGCGACGGGATCGGTGGTTGCGACCCGTAAATCGTCCTGAAAGTGAGCGACCGACTCCCATAGCAAATCAGCGTCAAACTCGACAATCACCCCTTCCTGCCGGCGCTGCTCCGTCAGCAGCTCACTGTCAAACCCTTCTTGGAGCGCATAGATACCCCAATCCCGGCCATTAAAGATGAGCCGGACGAACTGATAACGGGCAACCAGGACACCCTCTTGTTCAAGGGCACGGGCAAAGGCCCATTGGTTGAGCCAGTTGTTGGCCACCGGGTCTGCAAGATAGAAGCGCTGCATCCCCAGCAGATCGAGACCGTCTTGGGTGCGCACCTCGAAGCTCCAGCGTTCGTCAGCGCCCAGGTAGGCAGCAGGCCCGGCCGGCAGGCGTATGTTGATCGGTACAGTGGCGCCGTCCAGCTGAGCGGTAGCTGTCACAAAGTCCCCGGCTGAGGGGATCGAAACGCCCGCTTCTAATGCCTGCTCGCGCTGGCTCAGGAGCTGATTGTAGGTCTCAAAGCTCATGTCGATGATCAGCGTGGGCAGCTCTTCAGGAGGGGCTGCAACCTGGCCAACCAGAGCCGGGATCGCCCGCGCACGGTGGACAATATCGTTATGCCATCCCTGAGCGCCGGCGACGGTACCCAGGACGAATGTTAGTACGAGTAACCCGACCCATCCCACGTTCCGGCCGAGGCGCGTTGGTGGCTGCAAGGTTTGGTTTTGACCGATCTTCATCGCTACCCGCCCAGTGTGTTATCCTGCTCAACGAAGCTGAACTCGCATGCCGGCAGCTGGGAGCCCAGGTCATCCATCAAGGAGACAAGCACTTTCTCGCTGGGACACGCGATCAGGTATGTGGCCTGGAATCCCGCTGTACTGCGATCCAGGCGGCGCAGGTCGGCGGACTCGACGTGCTGGAGCAGCAGATCATTGATCGTGGCAAAGAAACCATCTGTCGCTGGGGACTGTACGCTCAAGAAGAGGTTATTCTTCATCGACCGGGGAGTGAGCAGCGAGCGAACATACAGGTAGCCCAGGATCAGTACCGCCGCCAGTACCGTCGGCCAACGCTGGTCGGCGCCGATTCCCAGCCCAATACCAATCGCCAGAAAGAGAAAGACCAATTCCTCCGGCTCCTTGATGGCCGTTCGAAAGCGGACGATCGAGAGCGCGCCGACCAGGCCCAGGGAGAGCGCGAGCGAGGATTTGATGATCGAGATGACGAGGATCGTGATCAGTGTCAGAACGGGTAGCGTCTGCGCAAACCTGGCACGATTGGATAGAGATTTCCCGAATCGCGTATAGAACCACATGATCGCACTGGAGAGAAGAATACCCAATAACAAGTTGAGCGCCAACGTAGTCAGTGATAATGGGGCCGGAGCTGTTATACCTAGTAAGTTTTCCATCAGACCTCCCAACAGATTCTAGTGTGTTCGCTGTACAGTCCAGCGGGTATAAAAACAGAGTATTGCCAGGCCAACGACGACGAATAGACACATCAGCCAATCCTGCTGCTGCAGGCTGGGCGGCTTTTCGATAGCGGCGAGTTCGGGCAATACCCCGTCAGCCAGAACGCCAAAGGACGCAGGCGTGACGGCGGTGCTTCCAGCAACAAAAGCAATGCCCTGGTCATCGCCAAATGCCCCCGTCGGCCCAGGAGCCAGGAGTACGAGGTTATCGTTCGCCCCCATGTAGAATCCCGGATCAGCAGCACTTTCCAGGTTGCCGTTGCTGGGGTATAGAACCATTCGCCGGTCCCAGAGCCCTATGTCGTCCTGGGGAGTGGAGGAGTTACCTCTCTCGGAGACAACTACTCGGATCGTTGTGCCTTGCGGCACACGAGCCAGGGCGGCGGTATCGGCAAAGATCAGCGAGCCCTCATCGGTTGCGATCTTGGTGTCGTTGTCGGTTACACGCCAACCACGCAGGTCGACGCCGCCCTGACGCATCACGAGCAGCTCGAACCAGTTGCTATCGCCCTGGCCCATCTGGTACTCACCGAAGAGAACATCACCCGGCTTCAGGGTATCGTCGCCCGCTGCGTTGAAAAGCGGCGTAATGGTCTGGTCATTAGTAGCCTTAAGTGTAATGACCGGGGTTTGGGGCAGATTCGGCGGATCCCAGCCGGCAAAACGATACCCTGGGACCGGCGCGGCCACAACCCGAACAGGGATGCCCTGGAAGTAGTCCCCGCTCCAGTTAAGGTCTTGGATGAGAGCACCATTGACTGCCACGTAGCCGATTCCGCCGGCCGGTAAGGAGAAGGAGAGCGTCACCGTGCCGTCGAGATCGAATGCATTGACGAGATGCTGCCGGACCAATCCTGGCCGGCGGCGGGCGAAATCACGCATTTCCTCGATGTTGGAAGCCCAGTCGACGGCACTTGACCAGCGAACAGTTTCGTAGGCTATATCAGGCTCAAGTTCAGCAGCCAGAGCATTAATGTGGGAAAGGACAGATTGGGGAGCAAAGGTTGTATTGAGCAAATCGGCAGTGCGAGAGAGGAACCGTTCGAGAAAGGCGGGATTCTCCAGTAACTTTTGCAACAGGAGCAGGTAAGGCTCGTCTTCGCGCATGGACGTCAGCATGTATTGGACCATGTCGGTACTGACATGGCTGTCAGGGGGTATGCGGTTTGCCCCAAAACCACTATCTGTATCAGTGACGAACCAATGCCAGCGGCCACCCTGCACGCGCGGCCGGAACTGCTTCACGTTGTATTGCGACCAATCCGTATTGGCCGTATAGAGTTGACGAATGTTGTAGTCGATAAAATTCGCTACGTCGATCTGGCTCTGAATGTAAGCATAACTGGCCGGGTCCGCCAGGTCATGGGTCTCGACGTACTGCAGAAAATGTTCCCAGTGTTCATTTCTTTCCGGCTGGACAACCTGGCCCGGCACAATATGAGGGGCCAGCAAGATATCTGCTTCCTGGATGTCAAGATGATCGGCCAGAAAATGCTCGTCCAACCGCTCGCGGATCTGGTAGATTCCCCACAGTTCGCCGTTGAGAAATACGATGGCCGGCTGACTGTGCGCGGCGATTCCACCGGATTGTATAGCCAGGGCATCGGCCAGCTGATTGCGGATCAGTGTCCAGTTCTCCTCCCGCGGCTTATAAGACAGAGACCAATCCTGCCCGCCGCTGTGCAGGACTAACTGCTCGAATGTATCCACTGTGCTGTCTGCAAAAAGGGGATATTTGAGCTGGCCGGTTCCATACTGACGGCGAAAATACAGCCGAAACGACTTTTTATCGGATCTGCGCCCTGCCCCTCCGTGGATTCGTATCCCCGCAGGGATATGGAACCCCAAACGGCGATCTCTATCCACATAGGTGATGTCGGCGGCTCTCTCCCACGCGATACCCCGCTCAAGAGGATTGGCATAGATACCGTGGTCCGGAGCCCATAGGTCACCAGGATCGACAATCAACGAGATGATGGGCAATGTCGCCTCAATACCGACGACATACGAGGCACTGACGACCGGCCCCAGCTTGCCTTGGGGGAGCACGGCGCGAGCGCGGATGACGGTGACGGCTGGCGTGGCGGCACTCATCTGAATAGGGTGAGTGTAGGGTGTCCCGGTGGTCTGCGTGGGGACACTACCATCAGCTGTAAAGATCGCGTAGGCGTCGGGGTAGGAGACGTCAATCTCCAGTTGGATGTCCTGGTCATAGTAGCCACCAGGCAGGGAGAAGACCGGCTCCAGCGAGACGGCTGCCTCTGAGAGAGGTCGGGAGGCAGCAGGCACAACGACGGCGCTCAGTGCAGCAAGGACTAGAATTGAAAAGAGGACGATCCGCACATACAGTGGGCGGTTCTGGTATTTGAATACCCGATACACAGATCTCTACTCCCCGTGGAAGGGTCTGTGGCTTCCGTATAGTAACCAGGGGTGCTGAAAAGGAGCTCGATGCGTAAAAACGGGGTGAGGCTCAGACCCTAAAGTTTTAGGTCTTAAACATGCACCGCATCTGATGGAAGGTATGTCCAAATCAGACGAATGCCTCTTGAAGGAAACCTTATGAGTTTTCAAGAACAAGACTGGTAATCGGCAGACCACAGAAACACTGCTGCTCATTACCAAACTCGAATGTCACAACTCATTAGGGTCTCCCTTTGAAATCTTGTCCCACTATTCCGCATAGAACCGAAAAAGATCAAGGATACACCATGCTGTAGTTGAATATAAAACAGGAGGCGAACTGACTCCGGAAGAGATTATCACCTGGGGATTCTGTCTTGTCAACGAAACGGATGCCAGGGGGTATGTTTCAGATTGGGGACGAGTCTGCTGAGTTGAAGAAGACCTAACAGATTTTGTGTCATATGTAAGGAGACCGGCAGAATCCCGGAATTTTACACGCTAACGACGAAGCAGAAGGTAAAACTCCCAAAATCACAGCATTTTCTGCTGCGAGTTTAGGGTAGCGATCCCCAGAAGCAAGTATAGTTCTTCATGTGTGCGCCGCAATCTT
>JAFGMS010000502.1 GCA_016927375.1 Anaerolineae bacterium | reverse complement strand
GTCGGCATCCTGTTGGAGGCGTTTGTTGACATGGTGCTCACCTCACCCTCCCGGAGGTTGAGTGTAGTCGGCCCCTCGGAGGTTTTTTGCCGCTAACCTCCGGGAGGATTTTGCGAAGCTCTCTTTGTGTCACCTGTTTGATCGTCATTCTTTTCATCGATACACGTCTTGCGTGTCAGAAGACTAAAACAACGGCAGTAGTGCAGAACTGCATCAACCCGAAAGGTCTATGTCAGGTTATAATCGCCTCTATTCTGCGCTCAGGGGTGACTTGCATATGTGGCAATCGAAGCAACCTTCTTCTTGGCCCTGGCTTGCGGCCGCGACTATCCTGGCCGTTGGGCTGATGCTCTATGGGCCCAGCCTGGGATTGATGCTCTTCCTCGATGATGTCCCCCATATGCAGTGGCTGAGCAACCAGCCGGGTGGCGTCTATTGGCTCGATTCGACCGGCTTTCCGGTATATCGCCCGGCTACCTTTGCTGCTTGGAATATGCTGAACCGGCTGCTGGGCGGCCCGAACGCGCCGGCCTTTCATGCTCTTTCGGTTGTATTGCATCTGGCCGGCGGGCTGTTGGCTGCTGATATAGCGGCTTTGCTCACCGGGCAGCGCAGGACCGGTTGGCTGGCCGGTTTGTTCTTTGTTGCCTTTCCCTTTAGCTATGGGGCAGTGAACCTGGCTGCTGCCCAGTTCCATCTCTGGCAGACCTTTGGCCTGCTGGCCGGGGCGCGGCTGATGCTCGGTTGGCTGAGCAGCGAGAAAAGACGATGGTGGCAGCTGGCGCCTGCCTGGCTGCTGATCTTCTGGGCCATCTTCCAGCACGAGAATGGTGTGTTGGCTCCTGTGCTGGTTGGCAGCATTGTGATCGTCAAAGAGGCCCATATGGGCTTGTGGAGCACTCTCAAGAAAGATTGGAGGCGGCTGACGGCTGCTCTGGGGCCGGTGGTCGGTTTGACTATCGTTTACCTGGCTCTGCGCAGTTTGGCGATCAAGGCGGATACTGGCGGGCTGCAGCTTGCAGCATTAGAGGTGAAGGCTGGGCAGATGCTCCAGCTAATCAGTTTCCCGCTGGCGGCGCTGTTCCGGCAGGTATTTAACCCACAAGACGGTCTTGGTCTGGTCTGGCTGAGCGGGGCAGCTATTCTGGGGCTGATGCTTGGGTGGGCTGTCTGGCAGTGGAAAGCGCACAAAGCAGATGGGCAAATGGCCATGTTATCGCTCCTCATCATCCTTGGGCTGGGCTGGACCATTGTGGCGATACTTCCAGCCTGGGTTTTTGCCTCTGTCGATTACCTGTTAGGAAGTGTGCGTCTGTACTATCTGGCCTCTGTGGGCATTGCCTGGATGTGGGCGGCGGTGCTGTCCGGCCCCTTCCCCAAGGTCGCTGGCAGCCGGCAGCGATGGGTAATCAGCGGGCTTGGGCTGGGTGTCTATCTGGGTATTGCTGTGCCATTCGTATGGGAACGCCAGGCTGAATACCGCGAGTTGGACAGCGTCTACCGTGATATCGGCGCGATCTCCGGGCAGGTTATTGCCAACAACACCCAGTCTCACACATCTTACTTGATGGTGCTTAATGCCCCCTCAGTGATACTCCCCCCGTCGATGACTTTCCTTTTGGGCAGCGAAGGCAGCGTCTATCTCCCTGCGTACGTCAGTCTGGAATCGCTGTTGTGGGTCAATGGCTTCACCAGTACGCAGCATCCTCTTGAGGTCGAGCTGCGCCGCGTTTCTGATGTGGCACCGTTGGCAGCAATTGATGCGCCGGAACTAGACCGCAGCAGCCTGAGAACATACGATGCCGTAGCAGCGGTGCAGGAATTCGACGGCACGCTGCGGGCGGTCCTGGTTGGAAAGAAGCTCCCCCCTGACACCTTGTCGGGAATGCCGTTGGCCGATTTTGGGAACGGCATCATTCTGGAAGGCGGAGAGCTGGCGAAAGTGCCGGACAGTCCCTCAACTGTCGCTGTCGTGACGCTTAGCCTGAATTGGTATGCAGATTCGACGCCACAGACACCGGTAGAGGTTTTTGTCCATCTGTCCTGTGACGGGGAGTTGATCGCTCAGGCTGACGGCCCGCCGCTTGGCCGTGTGTACCCGTTTGACCTTTGGCAGCCTGGTGAGCGTTGGCGTGATGTGCGCTACTTTCTCTTGCCGGAGGGCCAGGATCTTCAGTGCCTGCATACTCTGGTTGGCCTGTATAACCCCGCGACAGGTGAGCGCCTCATAGCCGTCGATGGCTCAGGATATCACGTCGACGGTGTGATGATGGCAATTGAACAACAATCGCAATATTATCCATAGGGGTGCCTCTTGGGGGGCTGTCATCAGGAATGATCTCTGCCTGAGTTCGCCAATAGCTAATAGCTTTCATCTTGCCTGTGGTATACTCGCATGCTGTTGGCATTTGTCTTTCCCCTGGAGCAAGCATGATCATCGTTGCCCTTCCCGCTTATAACGAGGAGATCGCCCTCCCTCCACTGCTCGATTCCATCGCCCAGGTGCGGCAGACCACCCTGCCCGACCTGCGCGTCATCGTCGTCGATGACGGCAGCGCCGATGCCACTGCGGACATCGTCCGCCAACATCACAAGAGCCGACCCTGGATTACGCTTGTCCAGCACGAGCGTAATCAGGGTCTCAGCCAGGCCATCCGGACCGGCTTTCAAGCCGCGCTCGAAGATGCAGGGCCCGGTGATATCGTCGTGACGCTCGATGCCGATAACACCCAACCGCCCGATATCATCCCCAACATGGTGGATTTTGTGAGCGAGGGCTGTGATGTGGTTATTGCTTCCCGCTTTCAGCCGGGGGCAGAGGTTCACGGCGTCCCGCCGCTGCGCCGTTTCTACAGTCGGGCGATGGGCGTGATGTTCCGGTTCATTTTTCCCATCCGTGGAGTGCGTGACTACTCGTGCGGCTTCCGGGCCTATCGTGTCGATACCCTCAGACGCGCTTATGCCACCTACGGTGACAGCTTCATTACCGAGCAGGGATTTGCCTGCATGGTCGAGATCCTGTGCCAGCTTGGCCGGTTGGGCGGGGTGACCTTCGGTGAGGTTCCTTTCATTCTGCGCTACGACCTCAAGCCGACCGCAACCAAGATGCGCGTAATGCGCACCATCTACGATACACTGCGGGTTGGCCTGCGCTATCGCTTTGCGCCTAGGCCCGATTCCTCTCAATAATAGGAATTGCCATTCTTAAGCTTTACAGCTAGTACAGTTGGACAGAAATAGCCCGGCAGTAAAGATGCCCTTCATCCCCAACTGTTTAAGTGTTTCGTAGGTAACCATAACTGACGGCTTACTTGTGCCGCGAAATACTAGGTGGATTCCCGCTGTCGCGGGAATGGCAGTGTTTAGGCACTTGATACTTTTTGAATGCCGTGACTTGACCATGGTGCTCGATAAAACCTGTCTCTTCTACTTACCGCTCTTTTCAATCATCAATCAGATGTACTTGTTTCTGTCGATCAAGAAGCTTCTGTAGAGCTGGTAGTGTGCGGTGTCTTCGTAGGCCACCATTTGGACGGGGATATGATCGAAGCTGTAGATCTGGGCATTGGGACAGGCAAGGAGAATCGGGGAATGGGTAGCGACGACAAACTGTGCATGGCCGGCCTGGCTCATCTTGCCCAGTAGATCAAGCAGCTCCAACTGGCTACGCGGAGAGAGCGCCGTCTCCGGCTCATCCATCAGGTAGATCCCCCTGATCTGATAGCGACTCCGGAAGAAGGACATCAGCGATTGGCCATGCGACTGTGTCATCAACGATTTGCCGCCGAAGTATTCCAGCTGTCCAGGGTCGCTTGCAGCCCATTCATCTAAGAAACGGGCAAAATCCCGGAAGATGTCTGAGCCGAAGAAGGAGCCGGGCACACGTCCCTGTGTCCAATCGAGCACCAGGTAGCGGGGCAGGTTATCTTCGTATTGGTTCCTATCGTAGCGCACCCCCTCAGACGCACGCCAGATATGGATTCCGCAGGCCATAGCAATGGCCTCCAGGAGCGTCGACTTGCCGGTGCCGTTCTCGCCGACAAACAGCGTCACAGGCGCATCGAAGGTGATGCTCTTGGTCTGGTGAAAGATGGGTAAAGTAAAGGGATAATACTCTTGGGTTGGGTATTTTTCGGGCTGAAGGGTAACACTTTTGAGATGGACCATCGAAGCTCCTTGACGGCAAAAGGCTTATCGAGATCAGAACAGAGTGGAATGTTGGTAGAGCCGGG
>JAFGMS010000065.1 GCA_016927375.1 Anaerolineae bacterium | reverse complement strand
CGATTTTGTTCATCTCCTCGTAATCTTACGTCTATGGCCATCATTCCAATAGCAAAGAGCTATTCAGCCATTCAATACCTTCGCCGGCCATGCCATCCTGCGAAAATAGGAAGCCATAGCGACACAAGTGGATTCCCGCTTTCGCGGGAATGATAGTGTGAGATGGGCAAAACAATACAATCATCTCCGGAAAATCCGGAGCCGGTTTCTACTCAACCGGGATTCTCGCAGTTTTCACGTATCACGTTTCACTCATTACATCTCTCATACGTGAGCTTCGCGACTGACTTCGGCTCGGCAAATTCCAAATTGGCGAAGGTATTGGCCATTGGAACAGTTTTTATCTAGATATCGTCTGTTGATATAGAAATGTCAGTCTACTAAACATATGCAACAGAAAGGTGTAAGATGTTGAAGCAGATCAGATTGGTGGTATCCGCGATGGCTTTAGCGGCGTTGGCATTGAGTGCCTGTGGGCAGCAGCAAGAGGAGGTTATTCCGCCCGGCGATGCCATTGGTCTGGCCAACCCGGCGTCTGTCTACTGCCAGGGACTGGGCTATCGAGAAGAAACCCGCGAGGGTGAGGGCGGCCAGTATGGGGTATGTATATTCTCCGATGGTTCCGAATGCGATACATGGGATTTCCTGTCAGGTCGTTGTGGGCAGGCGCATTCCTACTGTGTGCAGCAGGGCTATACTCTTGAGATGGATGACAATGTTGCTATATGCACTTTCCCGGACGGCTCAAGCTGCCCAGAGATCGACTTCTTCGAGGACCGCTGTGGCCCTGGGGAGGTCGATCCCATGAAACTACCAGAGGTCGCAACCGATGCTCTGCCAATAGCAGATGTGATAGCTGAGAGCTCAGGTGTGCAGGTTGTGGGCTGGATGGGCTATGTGGTCAGCGCTCCGGAGGGTTCTGAGTACGACGACAAGGTTATCATTTTACCGGAAGGCGTGGTTGGAGAGTTCGGTATCAAGAGCACGGATGACGCTGTGGAGGCACAGATCGTCGCACTGCGCGACGCTGAGCAGCCGGGTAAGTATGCCCACTTCTGGGGCACACTCACCTGTGGCATCCAGAATGTTAATGACTGCCAGTTGCTGGTCGGGCGGATGCGTGTCGATGGCCCTGGCGAGTTCTTCGTCAATGATAGTATTGAGGGATGGGAAGGCACGATTGTCGGTGTGGAGCCAGGCGAGCCGGGCGCGCCGACAATCGATGACTATTTTGTGCTGGCCGGCGATTACCCGGTGCAGTATGGCATCGATTCTGCTCTTGCCGATCCAGGCGGTGAGCGCGATCTGGCTGACGAGATTGCTGCCTTGCGCAGCAATGGTCAGATAGTGCGCATCTGGGGCGAGATGATGTGTGGTGTGCCGGATGCTGGTGGATGTCAGATCCGGGTCTGGAAGATCGAGGCAGGTGATGCTGTTTACGAGATCGTTCCCATGTCTGTGACTCCATAATCTCGTGCAGACAACATCGCATCGCCAGTCGTCTACTGAGGACAACTGGGGTGCTCTTTGCAGCTTCAACTCATAAAAGTGTGTTGATTTGAGTTGAGCATAGCTCAAGCGGCTTGATTACCACATCAAGCTGCTTGATTCACTTCATTGAGCAGCTCGATTCGCAAATTAAGCCACTTGAGAAGATGGCTCAGGTGGTTCGAGCCTTTGTGCAGCATGTATCTGATATAAAACGTATCCAGGTCATCAATTGATTGATCAAGTTCAGTGGTTGTTTTCAACGGCTCTTTCGATGATCGATACGGCTGTCGTGATCCCGTCCGGTTCAGCACGAATACGCCTACCCAAGTCGGCAGCTCTTGCGCGCATCTGTGAGTCTCCCAGAGCTTGAGTGATGGCATCCTGGAGGTTCTTACTATTCAGCTTCCCTCGCGAAATGAACTTTGGTCCGGTGCCCAATTCGAACACACGCTGGCCCCAATAGAACTGGTCAATGACATGGGGGATGACGACGCCGGGTGCACCTGAGCGCAGAACGGCAGCAGTTGTGCCGAAGCCACCATAATGGACGACAGCGCTGACTTGTTCAAACAGCCAGCTGTGGGGCATCGAGCCGGCAAAATAGACGGTCGATGGGATATCGAGATTCTCCCGCACATCGTCCCAGCCTTGTATGATCGCCCGCACGCCTCCTTGGAAAGCATCTGTGTGATATCGGTGACCAATGGGGCGCCCAGTCTTTTACGAGAACGGTTGACCGGCAAGGTCATCAGCCTGCCAAATAGTGCCCAAATGACACGGGTGACAGGCGAAGGATTGGGATTGTCAAGTGAAATGCGAGCCGGCTGCAAAGTAACGCTGATCTATGGCAGGCCCAGCTTCTCTGCTTCGGCCATACCACTGCCCGTATCGGAGGTAATCACCAAATCGGCACTCTCGCAAACCTTCATCACATCAGGATAGGCCTCTTCGACCAGCCGTGCCCCAAGACGCATCACACGTATCATACCAAGCCACATGTTATCGAAAGAAGCTGCCATGAGTCGTGCTCCCTCAGCCCCCATATCGACTGCCGGACCAACCGGCACACTTACGACACCATGGGAATCGACAAGAGAACACAGAGTGGGATTAGTTGCCAGAACTACATCATGACCTGCTTCCTGTAATCCCTGGCACAGATTGCTATAAGCCTGAACGTCACCACGTGAGCCAATTGTCACGACGACGATTTTCACTTTCACCTCGCAATATCAAGCCAAATTACTGTGGGCCGATCTCCGAGATTATCTGCCAGGCCTGAGCCTCGACGTGTTGGAGAATATTGACTATGGGAAGAATATCGGGGCCACAATCTGCCCTACGATTTGACACGCGCGCAATTGCTTGTGACTGGCTGCTGCAAATATCTGAGAACTGTTGGGGAGACTGCAGCCTCAGCATTCGGCACTATCATATCAGAGGAGCAAGCATCATTTTCCTGTGCCGTTCATTTTGAGCAGCTCTCTGACTTTGGAGATGAGGTCGTGATGCAGGATGGGCTTGGAAAGATAATCATCTGCTCCTGCTGCCATACCTTGCTGTACGGCTTCAGCGTCCCCTCGGGCAGAAAGTATCAATACAGGTGTGGTCTGTGTTTGTTGCGCACTACGAATCTGCCTACAGAGTTCAATGCCGTCCATGCCAGGCATCATTACATCCAGGATGATCATATCTGGTGTCTCTGCATCTAGAAGATCGAGGGCAGCATAAGCATCACCGGCTTTGAGCACCTCGAAACCACCACGCTCAAGCATTATGCCAATGAGCGTCAGTGCACCCACTTCGTCATCAACGACCATGATCCTGGTGGCCATCAGCGGAATGTCCCCTATTATCGATGTTGTGATGCTGTATCTTAGGCCGGCAGCCCAGCCTGTGCCAAGTTACAGTCTATTGAACTTCGGTGTAAAATGCAAATATCTTTGCCCGCTTAACTCTGAACAGGTGATTTGGAATGGTACTGACGAGCGCTGTATAATAACCACGCGTTTGAAAACCCCAAATTGGAGGCGTTTTGCGTCGCGTACAGCCCGGTGACATGATTTTGCTGGTCAGTGATAAAGACCGCAAATGCTATATTCGGACTATTGAGCCAGGGCGGAAGTTGGAAACGCACCGTGGCTTCATCACTCACGATGACCTAATTGGCCAACCGTTTGGCTTACAGATACGTACACATTTGGGGTTTCCCTATTTTCTTTTGACGCCCACTACCGAGGAACTGATTCGCCATATTAAGCGAAGGAGCCAGATCATCTTTCCTAAAGATGCAGGTTATATTATCATGAAGCTGGGCATCAAGCCTGGTTCGAAGGTAATTGAGGCTGGGATTGGTAGTGGTGGATTGTGCGTTGCACTCGCTACAATGGTAGGTGATGCCGGTCATGTCTTTTCCTATGAAGTGCGTGAGGATATGCAACATATGGCCTTGCAGAACCTTGCGCGGGTGAACTTGACAGATCGTGTCACTTGCAAGCTAAGAGATATCAACGTGGGGTTTGATGAGATAGATGTTGACGCTGTTTTTTTGGACGTTTCAACCCCCCAACGGTTTCTCGATCAGGCACGAGTTGCTTTGCGTGGCGGTGGTGTATTAGGATGCATTGTGCCAACGGTAAACCAGTTGACAGAAATTGTCGAGGCCTTGGTGTCGCATCCAGGTTATGGATTTGTTGAAGTCGACGAGCTACTGCTGCGCTCTTTCAAGACGCTTCCAAGCCGGGTGCGTCCTGAAGATCAGATGGTTGGACATACAGGTTATCTCATATTTGCACGAGCTGTGATCCAGGTAGGCTATGACCCGAATAAGGTCATGTCTGTTTCCAATGATGTTGCACAAGGCTAGGAGGTCTCTGATGACCCTATGGGCTGCGCGTCTGAATGGTAAACTCAAGTGGTCTCTTGTTCTATTCATCATATTCTCATTGGCCTGCCAGATCGGTGCCCCTGAGCAGCCACAGGTTACGCTGCCACCAACATACCCTGGCATTTCGGCAGATACATCTGATCCGGTGACCATAACACCGACAGCTCAGCCGGGATATGAGTCTGGTGCGGTGATCATCGATCAAACCAATCCCTTAAATGCAGCACAGGGAGATAAGGTCGAACTGGTGTTTGATGCAACTGCCTTTCAGGTGATCAGCCTGGATTCCGTTTTGGTCAGTGGCACACTGGACTACGAGCTGCATCTCGTTGATAAGTTCGGAAATTTCTTGCTCATGCTCGAATCCTCCCCTGGCGTGACCACTGAGACAGTGGCTGAGTTCACTTCACCTTATGAAGGGACCTACCGGATCATTCTCTCACCCATTACAGGAGAAGGAAACGTACAGGTCGTAGTCACAGGGATTGACACCGCAAGTGGTGGTGGCGTGATAGGTGGGCTTGGCGAGAGTGTTGGTGGTATGGTTAGCTCTCCGCATGTCTATCACACCTATCAGATCTCTTTGAATGAGGGTGATGTAGTCACTGTCGCTGCCAAAGCGAACATCAAAGGTGCCCCGGATATGCACCTGACGCTCTATGGTCCGGATGGGCGCTACATCACTGATGCCGATGATCTGGCACCCCCAGAGGACCTCGACGCGGTTGTGTCAGGTTATATCGCGCCGATTAGTGGTATCTACACCGTTATCGTCAACAACGTTGGTACAGCAATAGGGGCTTATACCTTCCAGGTAGCATCAGACACTGTGCCACCTGAGGCTCAAGGTGATCCTGATATCACTTACAACAGCGTATATACTGCCAACTTCTTTGAGGGCAGTAACCTGACAGTTACCTTCGACGGCAATGTGAGCGATATGCTGAGCATTGAGGTGTTCGATCCTGAAGATGAGGTGGATATTGATATTTACCTCAAGAGTCCTTTTGGGCAGATCATTGCCTATGCAGTCAGTGCTGAGGAAGGGGAAGGCGAATCAGTCAATGAAGTGCAACTGCCCTATGCGGGACGCTATGAACTGGAACTGAAGCCTTATGGAGCAGGACAGGCATCATTCCGCGTGAACCTCTTAGCGGCCAGCGCAACGGGTGGAGGAACGTTTGGAGATGAGTCAAACAAAGTTCTACCAGGTAGCTTTGCCCAGCCAAATGTCTTTCACTTCTACCAGTTCAATGCCAGTGCTGGCGACAAGATTTCCCTGGCAGTCTACTCGGCCAATCAAGAAGGGGAACTAGAGATAGGCTTTGCACTCCTGGGCCCCAATGGGCTGCAGATGGTATTTGCGGATGATTCGCAAAGCGATAATCCGTCAGATCCGGAGTTGATAGATTACGAGGTTACTCAAACAGGCACATTCACAGTGATTGTGTATTCGTTTAACGATGCGACTGGCACTTACGATCTGGAATATTCGCGCAAGTGACAGTAGACTTTATCGGCAATAGACACGCTACGCACAAAATCTGCGCTATTTTATGCGTAACCCGGGTATTCTGGTAACACGCGAGGATAGCGTGATAGCGTGGTTGATAGTTGAGCGGCGCTGAACCTCACCCCCTGCGACGGTGGCTGATGGCCACGTCGGCGACGTCCCCCCTCTCCGCCCGGCGGAGAGGGGACGCAGATCGCGTATCGCGCTGCTACTACGCTTCTCAGAGGTGAGTTTGTGAGCGCCAAACCAGGCTTGACCGGCTTCTCTACGTTATTTCCGGGTGCTACCGTTATTCTCAATAAAATCTAACATGGTATTTATCTAGATGATGCACGAGACAAATTCTATCTTAGGTGTTTCAGGGGCAAGACACAGCTTGCCCCTCTTTTTGCCACAAAGTTCTCCAATAGGGATGCTTCAATTTGCCTTGTCCTTCGCTCGACAAGCCGGATTGGCGGTCCTTATTAGCCTGGTTCTGGTTGGATGTATGTCAGTGAGTGGAGCATCTGGTGTGCCTATTCCCACCCCCACTCTCACGCCCTGGCCAACGTTGGTTCCTATGGGAACTGCTGCTCCTCATGTTCAGATAGATATGTCTCAGGATACTGGGCCTCAGCTTATTGATAAATTTCGAGTTCAGGTGGTTTCTGAGGTGCTTTCAATTTTCCCACTGGGTGGCGATGTGGAACATCCGGTACGTGTTGAGGTAATTGTGCTCTCAGGAGAGGTAGATCCCGTCATCTATATCAACAATGTGGCGGGAGACCAGCTTGCCTACGCTAATCGTGGTGGTGAAAACGAGCCCGAGATAATTGGGCAGTTCCAATTCCCAAGCACAGGGTATTATGAATTGGGGATTGGGGCGGCTTCAGGACAGGGGGAGGTAGGCGTTTCGATCTACCGTCTCGATCCCGCGCTGCTCGAAGGTGGCGGAGAATTCACATCCATCAATGAGGAAATCAGTGGGACTATGAGCCAGCCTGCCAGCTTTCACACATTTCGACTCCCGGTTGAGCGCGGGCAGCGATTTGATATCTCGGCAGTTGCTCTCACTGAAGGACTTGATCTGTTGTTTGAGCTATATGGGCCGGACGGTGAGCTTCTCGAAGCTCGTGACGACAACATCGACAAAGATCCTTATTTGTGGAATTTTATGCCCAACCAGTCCGGCAGTCACACAGTCGTTCTCAGCAATTTTGATGAGCATCTCGGGGATTATGTCCTTGGGGTTAGCCCTTCCAATGCTGGCGGAGAGGCGGTTGTTGGGACCCGTACGCAAATTGAGCTGAGTGCAGAACCGCGCCGGAGCGTATGGCTGACTTTGGCAGGCTCAGCGCCGGATGGCGTACTCGTGGATGCCAGACCGGTTAGCTCAGGAATGGATCTGACCATCGCTGTGTATGATCAGTATGGCAACAGATTGGTTCTTGCCGATCTTGGTGGGAACGACGATAGGGAAGTGCTGAGTTTCGTTCAATTTCCATTTGACGGTGTTTACCAGGTTGAATTCCTTACCAAGAGCGCAGGTGGCCAGATGGAGTATTATATTCGCCCTATCCGCCAGGTCGATATCGAGCTGGGGGGGCAAATCGTGCCGGGGAGAGGCGTTGAGAAGGGTGAGCTAACGGGAGCCGGAATGGCTCTGGCTTATCTGTTTGATGCTCAGGCCGGCGATCTGATCGGGGTAGATGCTCATACAACCGGCGGATTTAGCCTCGATTTGGGCTTTGACCTTTATTCGCCTGATGGTTATCTGCTCGTAACCAAAGATGATGATGTCGGCAAGGATCCAATACTGGATCGCATTGAACTACCACAATCAGGTCGTTATGCATTGGTATTATGGAACTATGGGGGAACGACGGGGCCCTTTGAGCTCTTTGTGACAAAGCCCGATGTACCCGCTACTCCTCCGAGTGATGATTAGCCCTTCCACGTTCTAACTTTTTCTGTAGACCGTGACCCCAGATACATCTTCTTGGCCGCGATGCGATGAAACACAACCCACAGATTCTGTTAACTACTTTGACGATGTCTACTCAAGCCAACCCCCAATTCTCCCGTGCTTAGAGAGAAAGAGCTTCCCATCTTCAACGCTCATTCCGGAGATCACAGGAGACCAGACGAGCCACGTTTTCGGCTAACAAGTCATCTGTACAATCCGGCCTATAGCCCACTTTTGAATTCACTGCTTCGCCAGTATACTATGACTCATCAAAAATCTTCGGGAAAGGGACGGCCTATGTCCGGACTAAAACCAATTGCCTGTGGATCCTGTGGGGCAAGCAAGTTTGAGCACGATGAGGACGGCAATCTGATCTGCTCTCACTGCGGCGTCAAGTTTGCCTCCCCGCGTGAAGAGATCCTCTGTCCCGTTTGTGGTGTCTCCAATGCACCCGACGCCAAGCGCTGCATGAACTGCGGGTTGATGTTGGGAAAGCTCTGCCCGGTATGCAACCATCTCAACCCGGCCGGAACGGAATTCTGTCTGGAATGCGCCAGTCCATTGGACACGCTGTCTTCTGTTACTTCTCGTATGGGGGAAGGAAAGAGGGTCAGCGATGCCCTGAGAGAGAAAAAGCTGATTACTTCCAAGAGTGAAGATATGCAGTATATGCAGCATGAGCGCCAACGCCTCGATCAAATGGAGCGCCAACGGCTGGCAGAACTGGCCGCGCAAAAAGCCAGGTCATCAAAGCAGCAGACTATGCTCATCGTTGGCTCATTTATCTTCGTCCTGATAGTGGTGATCGGGATAATAGCCGTCGTCACACTGCTCAGCCACTGACAATGCCCACACAGCAGTCAGGGGCGAGAAGCAGCTTCTCACCCCCGAAAGATCGATTACCAGTTTGCGGATCAGCCATCCGGTAGATCCGTCACCATCCGACAGAATGTATCAGTTCGCCATCGTAGGCACAGCGTTCAGATCGCCATTGATCGTGTACAGCTGCGCCGAACTCCATCCTTGAATACCGTTCACCTCAACATACAGCCAGCTATTGCTTGCATTCCTTCCAAGCACAGGAACGGTCGAGCCGGTCACCACGCGTGAGACCTGGGGGTAGCCGGTTCCCGGTCCAGACCGCACACGGGTAGTGATCTTGGCTGTAGCAGTTACCCCTGTCGATGCAGCAGGAGGAATGCCACCCCCTTCCTCACCCACCACCGGTAGAGCGCTCAAATCGCCGGCAACCGTAAAGAGGAATGCGGCGGACCAACCTCGCTGCCCATAGTACTCAATATAGAGCCAACTGCTGTCAGCGTTACGGCCTAGTACCGGCACAGTGGCATCATAAGGTATACGTCCAGCAGTCGGGAAGTCCGTCCCTGGACCAGAACGCATACGGACGGTTGCAGTCGACGTTGCCGTCACGCCGCTGGATGCAGGCTCTACAACCGGAGCACCAGCACCCTCATTAGGCCCAGGTGGCCCATACAGTGCCTGGATACCTGCAATATCATCCGGGGCCAATCCACGAACACCTTCATATTCCGGCCACATCAGAGCAGCAGGATCGTGGCTATGATCAAGCCCCAAGGCATGCCCAACTTCATGCATGGCAACAGT
The DNA here is from genome assembly GCA_016927375.1 of Anaerolineae bacterium. Lineage (GTDB taxonomy): Bacteria > Chloroflexota > Anaerolineae > Aggregatilineales > UBA3940 > JAFGMS01. Next base: position 845 of record JAFGMS010000065.1, on the reverse strand, counting down.
CTTCAGATGAATCTGATATGAGTTGGTGGGCGTATCGACGACCCAGGTCTCATCATCATCGAAGTGCACATCGCCGGCTAAATCACCAAGCCAGGGGATTGGTGCGATAGCATGTGCAAGCTGGTTGCCCGGTCCATCGAAGGGCATGCCGTCACCATGGCTTCCCGATGCCCACCAAAGCTCAATATCGCCAACAGGAGCCACTTCATCCAGCTGCAAGCCACAGACTGCGTCCCAGGTCTCAATAGCCTCACGCACGGCCTGATGAGCAAGACCGCAATCCAATGACTTGGGGCAGTTGGTGATGCTGTAGGTCACAGGGTTCTTTTCCCACTTTACCCCCATTAGAACATAGTTCGATACGGCTGACGGGCCGGGAGGCACGTCATAGTAGAGCTCACCCGAATCAGAGACTGCCCCGGCATCGCGAGCAGAAGCAACAGGCACATCGCCCGAGAAAAGAATGCCCCCCAGAAGCAACCCTACCAACAAAACCCCACCTATCCCCAGGGCCAGCCTTGCAGCAGAAGCCCCACGTCCCTTGAACATACCAATAATCATCATCACGCTCCTAAAGACTCTAGCGATCAAATAAACTCTACTGGAAGTATAGCACATAATGAGATATTGGCGCCTGAAGCCATGACATGGTTAGGGCTTTGTAATGTGACAAGTGAGCAAGCCAGGCTCAATGCTCTGCGGCAGGTCACGACTGCCAGAGATCAAGGTAATCAGTTTTCAAATAACGCCCTCGCACATCACAGGGTCATGAACCATCTCAAAACGTGAGACTTGATGAGTATCCGGTCTGAGTTTACAAGTCACAGATCGAGGCTGGAAAAGCT
>JAFGMS010000501.1 GCA_016927375.1 Anaerolineae bacterium | reverse complement strand
GCAAGTACGGGTGACAAGTGATGCTTTGCATCACCCATATCCGTCACCAGCACTGAGTGTAATGTGACATTGTCAAGGTTCACAGTCAAAAGCTAACAGCTAAAAGCCAACATCTGAGAGCTGTGCAGTTACCATGACCATGGCTCTGTGAAAAAGGCTATGCTTTGCCTACAAATCTGCCGATTTTGTTGGCTGCGAATACTTATTCGCACTTTGCCACAATGATGGCATTCCCACATGTGCGCTTTGACAAAGTGGATTCCCGCTTTTGCGGGAATGACAGGGTTAGCGAGGGAGTTGACTCTAATCTTGCCAGTTATAGATGACAATCCGTAAGGGATCATGGCGTCCAGGACAGCCGAGATGACGAATTTATGCGTAAATCAAGGAGGATGAAAGGGGGATGAAAGGAGGATGCTTGGACGACGCTTGGACATCTCCCCCAGATGGCAGATCTTCTCAAGAGGGCAAGAAACAAGTCTCGTGGAGGTTAGCAGATCGAACCTCTGATAGCGTGACTACACTTAAACCTCTGGGAGGGTGACGCGCGGTATCCCCCCTCTCTTTTGGTAAGATACCACTCTCCGTAGAAATGGGCTTTCTATAGCGCTTTTCAATGCACCAATGTTAACGTTATCATTAATTCTGTTATTTTTCTCAAGCGGCTGATACAATAGTGCAGTAAATCTATAGATGGTAGCGGTCAGTGCTCAGCAAAAGCTTACACATGGTGACCGTAACCAATCACCGATTATCAAACACTCGTGTAACTGCTCAGCTACCTGGCGCTTTCTACTGTGGCCATAAGTGACGCGTAAAAGGTAAACAGGTAAAAACATAAGACGTGACGAGTTCACGGCCTGAGAACACAAGTTGCAGCTTGAAAAGCTAAGAGCCAAAAGCTAAGAGCTGAGTAGTTACCACTCCTCAAGCTTTTTTCCTGTCGCGACATCGGGGAGTAGGCGGGTACTAAAAAACAAGGGGGAATCATCAATTCATGGTCAGTATCTCTCGTATCGCATTCCACGGGTGGCCGAATTGTTATCAGGTGGCTAACCCGGCCGTTAGCCTGATTGCCACTGCCGATGTGGGGCCTCGGATTATCTCCTTGAGCCTTCCCGGCGGCCCGAATGAGCTCTATGAGGTTGAAGCGGATAGGGGTACCACAGGGGGTGATGAATACCGGTTTTACGGCGGTCACCGGCTCTGGCATGCGCCGGAGATCGTGCCGCGTACTTACAGCCCGGACAATCAACCTGTTCAGGTTGAGGAGCTGGAGCGAGGGCTGCGCCTGACTGCACCCGTCGAGGCTTCAACAGGGATGCAGAAACAGATGGAGATTACGATGGATGAGGAAGCGGCCTCTGTACGCGTTGCTCATCGTCTGACCAATCTGGGGCAATGGGCGGTCGAGTTTGCTCCCTGGGCAGTGACGATGTGCGCGCCAGGCGGTATTGGGATCGTACCGCTTCCCGAGGAAGGCGATCATGCCTCCAATCTTCTGCCCAAGACCTCCCTGGTTTTGTGGGCCTACACTCATCTGACCGATTCGCGTTGGACGCTTGGGAAGCGCTGCATTCTTTTGCGACAGGACCCGCAGAACAGTGCGCCACAGAAGGCCGGTCTTTACGCGGAGCAGGGCTGGATGGCCTATGCCAACAATGGGCATTTGATGGTAAAGACTTTCGATGCTGATCCGAGTGCAACATATTTGGATCGGGGTAGCAATGCCGAGATGTTCACCAACGACAAGTTTCTTGAGATCGAGACTCTTGGTCCTGTGTGCAGACTCGAACCTGAGCAAACGGTCGAGCATGTTGAAAGCTGGCATCTGCTGGATGACGTTCCTGAGATTGTGGGCGAGGCTGATGTTGTCCGACACGTCCTGCCTCGTGTTGCTGCAATGCTTTAACGTATAGATTTTTATTCTCTCTGGAGGAGACAATGTTTAAGCAAATTGGACCACTCGAACTGGTAATTATCCTGACTATCGTGTTGCTCCTGTTTGGCGTTGGACGCATCGGTAAAGTTGGGAGAGAGTTGGGCACCGCTATCAGCGAGATGCGGAAGGGGCTGAAGGAAGGTGCTGAGGAGCCGGCTGAGGCTTCCGAGACTGAGGAAAGCATAGAGAGTGCCTAGTATTTGCCGGTCGCTTCTCTTGCAGTAAGCCCTCATAAAACTCATCAAACCCTGGTTGCATCTTGGGTGAGACCAGGGGATTCTTAATATTGGGAGAGCACAATGTCTTCTACCACGCTTGATCGGAAGAGCATCGATGCGATACGCTTCCTCGCTGTCGATGCCGTCCAAAAGGCCAAGGCAGGCCACCCTGGTATGCCAATGGGTACTGCCGCCATGGCTTACGCACTCTGGACGCGCCATTTGCAGTTTAACCCGCGCAACCCACAGTGGCCTGACCGTGACCGGTTTATTCTCTCTGCCGGGCACGGCTCGATGCTTCTCTATACCCTACTGCATCTGACAGGCTATGATCTGTCGATGGAAGAGTTGATGAGCTTTCGGCAGTGGGACAGTCTCACCCCCGGCCACCCGGAGTGCCATCTGACACAGGGTGTCGAGGTAACGACCGGGCCGCTTGGCCAGGGTTTTGCCAACGGGGTTGGGATGGCCGTTGCCGAGCGTTTTCTCGCTGAGCGCTTCAACACAGACGAGCATAAGATTGTCGACCATTATATTTATGCTATCGTCAGCGATGGTGACCTGGAGGAAGGCGTCTCGGCCGAGGCGGCCTCATATGCAGGCACGCAGCGTTTGAGCAAGCTGATCTATCTCTACGATGACAATGGTATCAGCATCGAGGGCGATACAGATGTGACCTTCCGTGAGGACGTCGGGATGCGCTTCCGCGCCTACGACTGGAACGTGATCGGTCCGATCGACGGTATGAGCATTGACGCAGTCGATGCTGCCATCGCTGAGGCCAAGGCGCAAGATGAGCGCCCGACGCTCATCATCTGCCAGACCGTAATCGGCTATGGCAGCCCAAATAAGGCCGGGACGGCCAAGTCACATGGCGAGCCGCTGGGCGAAGAGGAAGTAGCGCTTACCAAGCAGAATCTCGATTGGCCGCAAGAGCCCAAATTCCTGATCCCTGATGATGTCCTAAAGCACTTCAGTGGAGCGGTGGAGCGAGGCAGCTCTGTTGAGGATGAATGGCGCCGGCGCTTCGATGCCTACCGTGCCGCGCATCCGGAGAAAGCTGCGGAGTTTGAGCAGATGATCAATGGCGAGCTGCCTGCCGGCTGGGACGCCGGGCTCCCGACCTTTGAGCCGGGAACCAAGATCGCGACACGTGTCGCGGGCGGTAAGGTGATCAATGGGATTGCAGGCAACTTGATGAATCTGGTTGGCGGCTCGGCCGACCTGACGCCGAGCACCAAGACCTGGATCGACGACTCGGGGCGCTTTGGTTGGGAGAAGGGGGGCCGCAATCTCCAATTTGGTGTACGCGAGCATGCGATGGGGTCTATTGCCGTCGGTATGGCCTGCCACGGTGGGGTCATTCCTTACACGGCGACATTCATGGTTTTTAGCGATTACATGCGGCCGCCGATACGCCTTGCAGCGCTGTCCCACGCCCGCGTGATCTTCGTCTTTACCCATGACAGCATCGGATTGGG
>JAFGMS010000500.1 GCA_016927375.1 Anaerolineae bacterium | reverse complement strand
TCTGTTGATAGCTCATCATAATGTGTCCCTGTCATTTTACGCCTTTTTCCTCACAGCCCCCTACAATTGAGTTCGCCAACAGTATCCGTTACCGAGAACACCTGATTACGTATGTTGTAATTGTACTCTATCTGGTGTAGAACAGATGAAAGGCTCTATTGTGGTAATATGGCTTCGCTCTCGATACGATCACTGAATACATAAGTTGTTCACAGGGACACACGTCAAATTCTCCAAAGCTGCATTAGTTTTTATGGAAGCCTAAAAATGCAAATAGTCACTGATAGCGGCACAGATATATACCTGACACCCGAGCAAGCTTCCGAACTAGATGTTCACATCGTACCTCTCATCGTTACGCTGGATGGTGGATCCTACCGAGAGGGACTGGATATCCAGCCTGGGGAATTCTATCATTTGTTAGCCAATACAGAGAGCCTTCCTGTTACATCGCAGCCCTCTGCGGGAGATTTCGCTGGGATCTACCGGCAGCTGGCGGTAGCTGATCCCGACATCCTGTCCATTCACATGTCATCAGGATTGAGCGGCACACTTAATTCTGCGCTCGCAGGCGCAGAGTTGGTGCCGGAAGCCAACGTGACCCACATTGACACCAAGACTCTGTCGGCTGCCGCAGGCTGGCAGGTCAAGGCCGCTGCCCAGGCCGCGAGGGCCGGCTGGCAAAAGGATCAAATCCTGGCTCTCGTTCAGCGCATCAGCGATGCCAGTGACAGCCTGTACACTCTGAAGGAGCTCAAATACTTGATTCACGGTGGGCGAATCAGCCATATGAAAGGTTTGATTGCTTCGTTGTTGAACATCAAGCCGATCATTGGGGTAGAAAAGGTAAAGGGAACCTATGTGCAGCGCGGCCAGGTCAGAACGTTCCAACAGGCTCTCAAAGGGTTGGTCGATCTGATAGCCCGCCAGTACGCGCCGGGCAGTGCGATGCAGACACAGGTGATTCATGGACAAAATCCCGAAGGGGCAGCTATGCTGCGCGAATTGGTCGATCAACGCTTCGACTGCGCGTGGCTGCCTGTCAGAGAATTGTCTCTTGTACTGGGCGCCCACACCGGACCAAGCATGGTGGGAGTTGCCTATGCGCCTCAGAACGCTTTTGCCGATATACCCACCTGAAATTGGGATGTTTCTTTCCAGACCGTTTGCTTTAATGTGCCTGATATCCCATCAGCTGACCCTTGGCTATCTTTCCCATGCTTCAGGGAAGAGAATAGGATAGGCTGGCCGTCGTCCTTTCGTTTGATGGTTCTATGCGGAAAAGTGGGGCGAGAACTTGAATACCTTCAAAATGGATAATCAGTGCCGCGCGGTCGGACTAACAGTCCGACCTACATCTGACCGTATGCCATCCCGATCTTTCCCGCTATTCCGCGTAGAACCCGTTTGATCAAGCCTGTAGTTGAAATTCAGTACCCGCGACAGACGTCCGGTTTTACGAAAAACAACCGTAAAGCTTATTCGTCACATCATGGCAGACGAATGAGGTTGAAGCGATTACCATCCCCCCTGACCTTTGGGATATTGTTTTGCTCGGGGCTTTGGGGTATCGTAATGAGTGTGCGTTTCTGCAGGCAAGAAGATATTTGGGGGCTGTCTGATGAACCGTATACTTCACCCAAGAACCAGTCTATCTCTGCTTATCGCTGCCGGGCAGCTTGCGCTGCTTGCCGGATGTGACACAGCAGATTTTGATGCAGTTGCGCTCCAGACCCAGGCAGGCCAATCCACTCATCAGAAAGTAATAGATGAGTGGATGACGGCAGAAGAAACGCCAGATTGGCTGATAAAAGAACTCAGCGAGACACAAGCGGCTTCTCAAGATGACACATTGGAGCCAACACCGGAAAGAACGCTGACACAAGCGACCTCTTTTCCCTCCCCGCTGCCGATTTTGAAAGGAACGGTTTTACCTACTATTTCAACACCCACAAGCGCATTGACGCCATCACCATCTCCCAAGGCAACAGAGCTTTCCGGGAACACCCCGACCACAGTTATTAGCTTTGAAGCTGACGTTGAGCCTTTCAGCAGGGTACCACCTGACAGCCAGGTGACATTGTCATGGGAGATCGAGGGAGGGGGTTGGGTTGCCATCTGCTCCCGCGATCATAATAGCTGGGAGCTTGAATGTCAGACCGATCTTCCTCAGAGCGGGACGACAAGATTTGTTATGCCCCAGGCATTCTGGGTGGAATACCAGCTTCAAGTAAGCGGCCTGTCGGCTGGGATGTGGCCAACTCTCCTCGTACATGCAACCTGCACCCAGGATTGGTTCTTCTCGGACCCTCCACCACCTTTCGCCTGCCCGAACCAGACTGTCAGCTACCTGAATGCTGTTGCTCAGCCTTTTCAGGGCGGCATGATGATTATCAACCAATTTGGTGATATCAGTATCTTCGAGACCGAAGAGCTTCTCTACCGGGACATTTGGGGCGAATCTGGTGGTATAGGTGATACATCAAATCTCATTCCCCCCGATGGACTCTACCTGCCCGATCCGGTATTGGCTCCGGCGTGGCTGGGAGAATACCAGGGAACCGAGGATCTAAGGGAGCGGCTCGGTTGGGCAACTGAGCCGGCGGTCCCGTACCTGGTCACCAGCCAATGTGAGGTCAACCCTCCAGGGCCACACATCCAACCCTGTTATTTGCTTGGCCCAGATGACACAATCTACCAGTTTACCTACGACAAAATCCACACTGAGACCGGGTCGCCAGGATATAAAGAAGGCGAGTGGCAGATCTACCAGCCCGAGTAAACATAAGCTTGTATCTTCTCAATAATCCGGGGGATGTCCGCTAAACCCTCCCGGAGGCTGGCAGACTGGCATCTCAGAGAGAGTGACCTGAAACCTTGCTCGGGCTCCCCTCTTTTTCGAGAAGATACGTAAGCTCCATGATAACTACCTTGAACATAAGTATCAACTTAAGAGCCTCGTATTGCTCGACGATCCGCTCTCAGCCTCGCGAATGACAGTAGCCGTAGCGAAAAGTATGATATTGGGCTTAAGTTGACACCTACGCTACCTTGACAATGTCAAGTTTCCCTGAGCAACCAGAATGGGCAGAAGAGGCTTCTTGTGCTTCAAAACGAAGGATCGACGGATCTGGAACGAAGAGCGCCTCTTTGAGCATAGCTGCATCGAGAGGTTGCTAAAGTTGACATTATCAAGGTAGTTGCGCTTCATGTTTTGCGTGTTTCCGGTTTACTGCCTGGTAATCATCCATTTGTGGCAAATCAGCCCAGGGCAGGCTATTCTATAGACCATGTCCGAACAAATCCCACAAGAAATACCGGTAGAGATGGCCTCCACCCAGGATAACACAGCCAAGCGAAAGCATTCGTGGCCGGCATTCCTCCGGCGTTGGGCCCTTTTGATCGTCATAGCCGGGGCTGTGATCGGGATCGACCAGACCGCCAAGATGTTGGTGATCGAGCGGCTGAAGTTGGGCCAGTCATGGGAGCCTATCCCGCAGATCGGCAATCTCATTCGCGTGACACGCAGCTACAACACGGGCGCGGCTTTCGGTATGCTGCCCCAGGCCGCTGATATATTCTTGCTGTTGGCGATTGTTACCATTGCTGCCTTCATCATCACCTACCCTAAGCTGCCTTCCCACGCATGGCTCTCGCGGCTGAGTATTGCCCTGATCAGCGGCGGCGCGCTCAGCAACGCCATCGACCGTATCCGGTGGGACGGGCATGTGATCGATTACGTGCATGTGCAGATCACACCAACCCTCTCCAATATCTCGAACTTTGCCGATCATGCCATCACAGTGGGCGTCGTGCTTCTGCTCATCGATCAGTGGCGGACTGATCGGAGGGAAAAACAGCAAGAAAGCGCTCAAAACGCCGAGATGGCCGATGCTGAACAAGCTGACATATTGATTGACAATTCCACCGCCCAACGATAAGCTATAAACAACAGTTATTAACGATTGGTTATTAGTTCACGACCATCTAATAGCCAAGAGCTAACAACTAATCTATACACAACACGTTGAGCGGGACGAGTAGCTGTGACACCCGCGATCAGAGAGAGGTGGCCGCAGGCTGAGAGCCACTTCCACAAGGACACAGCGAATACCCCCCGTGAGTGCTCCCCTGAACCTCTATAAGTAAGGGGAAACGGTCTGACCCCGTTATCGGTCCTAGAGATAACCATCGTGTAGATGCCAGGTGGTTAAGTTGGGTGGAACCGCGTACAAAGCTCCCCACGCCCCAATAGGCGTGGGTTTTTTGATTCGCAACTGGCCAAGCCTCCCGCAAGTTTCAAACCTGCGGGAGCCTGAGAGCGCCAAAACTATAGGAGAGAAGACAGTGGCAAAGGCAAAAGAAAAAGAGCAGGAAAACGTTTCTTATGAGGAGTCTCAGCTTTACCGTATCCGGCATTCGGCTGCGCATGTCATGGCGCAGGCTGTGATGGAGATGTTCCCCGGCGAGGCCAAGATCGCCATCGGCCCTCCCATCGAGGACGGCTTCTACTACGATTTTGATCTGCCGCGCAACCTGACCCCCGAGGACCTCGAAGCCATCGAGAAGCGCATGCGCCAGATCATCGCCGGCAAATATCCCTTCGAGAAAAAGGTAGTCGGCGCTGAAGAGGCCAAGACCCTGTTTGCCGACCAGCCCTACAAGATCGAGCTGATCGAAGGGCTGGAAGAAGGCGGCGTCGATGAGTACGGCGAGCCGCTCGATGAGCAGCCCGAGATATCGTTCTATTCCCACGGTGATTTCACCGATCTGTGCCGCGGGCCACACGTCGAGCATACCGGGCAGATCAACCCATCGGCGGTCAAACTGCTCAGCGTGGCCGGGGCCTACTGGCGCGGCGACGAGAATCGCCCGCAGCTCCAGCGCATCTACGGCACCGCCTGGCAAAACAAGAAGGATCTGGACGATTATCTCTGGAAGCTGGAGGAAGCCAAGAAACGCGATCACCGCAAATTGGGCAGAGAGCTCGACCTTTTCAGCACCAGCGAGGAAGTCGGGGCCGGCCTGATTCTGTGGCATCCTAAGGGCGGTCTAGTCCGCAAGACTGCCGAGGACTTCATGCGCGCTCAGCATGAAGCAGGTGGCTACGATTTTGTCTACACGCCGCACATCGGCAAGGCCAATCTGTGGCAGACAAGCGGCCACCTTGACTGGTACCAGGACGGCATGTATGCCCCATTAGACATCGAAGGGCAGGAATATTACCTGAAACCCATGAACTGTCCCTTCCATATCCACATCTACAACAGCAAGATGCGCTCGTACCGCGAGCTGCCTCTGCGCTTTGCCGAGTGGGGCACGGTTTATCGCTACGAGCGCAGTGGGGTGCTGCATGGCCTCCTGCGCGTGCGCGGCTTTACCCAGGATGACGCCCATCACTTCTGCCGCCGCGACCAGATGCCTGAGGAGATCGACTTTGTGCTCGATTTCAGCCTGAGCGTACTGCGCGCCTTCGGCTTCGAGAACTTCCAGGCGTACCTCTCAACCCGCAACCCCGAGAAGTTCGCCGGCTCTGTGGAAGACTGGGAGGCGCCTACCGAGGCGCTGCGCCAGGCCCTGGAACGGGCCGGTGTATCCTATAAAATCGATGAAGGCGAGGCCGTCTTCTACGGCCCCAAGATCGACATCAAGGTCACCGATGCTCTGGGGCGGGAGTGGCAGCTGAGCACCATCCAGTTCGACTTCATCCTGCCGGAGCGCTTCGACATGTCCTACATCGGCGAGGACGGGCAGCCTCACCGGCCCTACATGATCCACCGCGCCCTGATGGGGTCGATGGAGCGTTTCATGGGCGTGCTGATCGAGCACTATGCCGGGGCCTTCCCGATCTGGCTGGCGCCCGTGCAAGCGGTCCTGATCCCCATCACCGACGATCATCTGGACTATGCCTTCGACGTCGCCGGGAAGCTCAAGGCGGCCGGCATCCGCGCCGAGGTAGACGATAGTCCCAGCCGCATGAACGCCAAGATCCGGGCCGCCCAGGGGCAGAAGATCCCCTACATGCTGGTGGTCGGCGATAAGGAGGTCGAGGCCGGTCAGGTCGCCCCGCGCCTGCGCTCGGGTGAAAACCTGGGCGGCATACCCGTCGATGATTTCATCGCCCGCGCCCGGGAGGAGATCGAACGGCATTTGTGAGTGGGCAAGTTTGCAGGTTGGCAAGTTTGCAAGTGTATAAGGTGACGCTCCGCCTGCGCGGCGGCGAGGATCGCGGCGCCATGCCGGTCGATGAGTTCGTCGATTATGCCAAGGGAGTGGTCGAGGAGAAGTTGCAACAGTAAAGAGATAGAGACCCTAAAGGTCTTGGAGACCTTTAGGGTCTTGTTCTCGTTCCCACGCTCTGCGTGGGGACGCTACCCTGGCGCTCTGCGCCAATGCTTGGTGCTCCATTACTGGACGCAGAGCGTCCTATCAGGCATTCCTACGCGGAGCGTAGGAACGAGGACAAACCGGTGAGACGAGCGCGTCAAACAAGTGAGGCGAGCACGTCCTACCCATGAGACGAATGTGTCCCCCTAGAGACATGAATGCGACTCGCTGGCGACACGAGCACGACTCGCTGGCGACATGAGCGCGACTCACTGGCGACACGAGCACGTCTCGCTGGCGACACGAGCACGACTCGCTGGCGACACGAGCGCGTCTCGCTGGCGACACGAGCGCGTCTCCCTAGGGACATGAGTGTGTCTCTCTAGAGACACGAGCGCGTCTCCCTAGAGACATCAGCGCATCTCCCTAGAGACATCAGCGCGTTTCCCGCCTTGGTGTATCCCGGACTGAAGTCCGGCAAGGACGGGTGACGGATGTGTATCCGTCACCCGCAAATCTTCTGTCCAGTGGGTACAAGATGGTTCATAGAGTTTCAACTGCCCATCTCTGTAGGGCTCGAATACATCGTTGTAAGCTGTCGGAGTGTTGTGCAGCTACTTCGGGTCGCCATCCATAAGG
>JAFGMS010000499.1 GCA_016927375.1 Anaerolineae bacterium | reverse complement strand
GCTTATGGATTCCCGTTTTCACGGGAATGACACGCAGTTCGCGAGGCTGAAAGCGGATCATCGAGCAATACGAGGCTCTTAAGTTGATACTTATGGGGGTTGGGGGTGGGGTAAACGGCGCGACCACGCTATTTCCGGGTCCTACCGCTTGACCGTAATGTTGGAAAAATTCTGTCTCTTCTGCGTCATCCTTCGCAGACATTCAGTCAGGCAGGTGCAAAGTCGAGCTTAGTACAGAATGCATCCCCTACTACGATGTGCCCACCGCGAATAAGCTTCGCGCCCATTCTTTTACAAAACCGGACGTATGCTGCTGAATTTCAACTATAGTGGACTTACTCAAGACGATAAGCCTATCCTGCTCCCCCTCACCCCAATCGCCGCAGCCGGCGAGCAGTTATTCCCAGCCCAACCACCAGCCCAACAGCGGCAAACCCCACCAGCTTAACCAGCGTCACCGTCCAGTCGACTGGCCAGGCGTGGAAGAGGATCAGATCGCGCAGCGGATCGACCGAATGTGTATTGGGGAAGAGCCACGAGAACCACGGCACATTAGCCGCGTTGTTGCGCACCATCGCCAGCCCGCCGCCAATAAAGAACACCATCATGCCGGTCAGCACCACGCCGATAGCCGCGCCCATCAGGTGGCGGGCATGCAGGCTGACCAGCAGCATCACAGCAATCCAGAAGAGCGCCACCAGCCCGGCCAGCACCCACACAGCCCACATGTAGCCGCCCGGCCAGGCACCAGTCATCAGATACAGGATGCCCAGGAAAATGGTGCCGGTTAGCAGGCTCATAACCAGTCCTAACAGCACCTTGGGCAGCAGCACCCATCCCAGCGAACGCGGCGCCAACCCGAATTCCAGTGTGATCTGAGCCACCTGTTCCTTGTAGGCCAGCAGCAATACATTCATCATCCCGCCCAGCATAAAGCTCACCAGGGCGATCCCCACTCCGATGACCGGCAGCCACCCAACCATCTCCGGCAGGGGATAGTCCTCGGCCAGCGCCAGTGGCGGCGCCGACTGGCCGAGCTTCTTGTAGAAGCGCCACATGACCTCAGCCTGGTAGATGCGATGGTTCTTGGCCATATCGTCGATGTAGTTGCTGAAGTGCATCTCAATCTGTGGTTTTTGGCCTGCATCCAGCCGGGCCGAGAAATCGGCTGGGACGACCCACACCCCCTCGATGCGATAGGCGCGCAGAGCCTCCCAGGCATCATCCTCCGCCAGCGGCAGTACCTCGTAGTACGGTGCACCGAAAGGTGACATCGTCTCATCGAGCGCCTCTCGCAGCACAGCGCTATAGGGCCCATCATCCCGATCGAGCAGCGCGATGCGGAACGAAGGATATCCTCCAAACAGCATGCTGAAGGCCAGCAAGATGAACAGCGGCGGGATGAGACCCCCGCCGGCAGTCACCGGGTCGCGCCGCCAGGCCTTGAACTCGGTCGATAGCAGTATCCAGAAACGTCTCATCGATTACCCTCGCATCAACATCTAGCCGTTTATGTCCCAATAGTCTGCTAGCCCCCTCCCCGCCAGCAAGGAGGGGGGGTGGGGGGGTAAACCACGCGGCTACGTTCCTTTGAATGCCACCGCTGCAACCTTTGCTGTCTCTTTGCGGTGGATTAAAGGGTGCCACTACGCCCTCATGTATATAATCCGCCGATAGACCAGGGCGGTCAGAGCAAGCATGCCAAAGGCAGCAACCGTCAGGACTAATGCCGCAGTCGCTGCCGAGCCCATCTCGGTCCCATAGAAGCGTGGGAAGAGCAGCTCGACGGCGTAAGTGTTGGGAGTGAGCCGGCTGAAGAACTCGTACCAGCCGCCGACGCTCACCGCCGGCTTGAAGGCATCGCCCACCAGCCAGCCGACAAACGATGTCACCAGCCCGACCAGAAAAGCCGGCAGCGTTGTCCGCGCGACCAGCCCAACGATCACCCCCAGGCAGCCGCCCATAATCGCTACAGGCAGCAAAATAAGTCCCACCAGCACAAGCGAAGTGGGCCAGTAGCTGTTAATCAGGCCAGTGGCCAGCAAGACCAGTCCCGTCCCCAGCAGGGCGGTGATCGCCAGCCGCGTCAGCCGGGCCGCCAGGATCAGCTCCGGGGAGGCTGAGGCAAGACGCTGCTCCATCACCGTTCCCCTCTCGAATTCCTGCGCCGTCAGCACCCCACCCAGCATCGATGCGGCCAGGAAGGTGGCCATGGGCAGCATCGCCATGCCAAAGTAGACGTTGTAGGGAATGTCACGAGGACCGGAGGGATATTCTTCAACCGTCACGGCGTACCCATCCAGCTCATCATCCCATAGCCGCAGCGCTGCCGCCGTCAGCCGGTTACGATAGTTCTTGACCAGGTTCTGGTCGATCAGGTTGTAGCGCTGCACGGCCGTCGGGATGCTATCACGGTCTTCCACCACGATTACTTGGCGCACATTGCGCGGCTCATCCAGATCGACCAGCACAGGGTTGATGTAGGGCAAGCCGATGGGAGAGCCAACCTCCTCCATGGCAGCCACCAGGGCCTGGGTGGCATTGTCATCTGACTGCCGGATGTACACATCGAACGTCGGGTGTACCAAGATGACCGTCATTAGCGCATACATCACCGCCGGCTCAATGACGGCGACGATGTGAATAGGCAGCGTGGAGCGTACCAGGCGGAATTCATGCAGCAGGAGCAAGAAGAAGCGTTTCATCGATGCTACTCCCTCAGCGCGCGGCCCGTGTGGTGCAGGAACACATCGTCCAGCGTAGGCCGGGCGATGCGCAAAGACTCCAGGCGATGCTGAGTGCTGACCCGGCTGACGAATTCGCCCACCCGTGCCTCGGCGTTTTTGGTCTCGATGCGCAGCCAGCCCGGCTCAGGCCGCGCCACCTCCTGCACGTCCAGCCCATCAAACAAGCTCTCGGGGTCGGCAATCTCGGGCGCGGTGTGCAGCGTGATGATATCTCGCCCCAGGCTGGCCCGCAGCGCCTCTGGTGTATCGAGTGCAATAGCTTTGCCGTGGTCGATGATCACCAGCCGGTCGCACAGGACGCTGGCCTCGTTCATGTCATTGGTCGAGACGATGAAGGTCTTGCCCCGCGACTTGAGCGTCTTCATGTGCTCCCACAGCACATGCCGTCCCTGCACGTCCACCCCAAGCGTCGGCTCATCGAACAGGATGATGTGTGGGTCGTGCAGCAGGGCGCGGGCCAGGGCCAGGCGCCGCTTCATGCCACCCGAATAGGTGCGCAGCGGGTCATTGCGCCGGTCCCACAGTGCCATCAGGCGCAGCAGCTCCTCGATGCGCCCACCAGCAGCATCGAGGTCATCACAGTAGAGCGCGGCATGATGCCACAGATTATCCATCGCGCTCAGGTCGCCATACACGTTGGTATCCTGTGGCACCAGCCCGATCTGCCGGCGCACCTGGCGGGCCTGCGTCTGCGGATCGAACCCCAATACACGGACCTGCCCACCATCCCGCCGCAGCAGACCGGTGATCAGGTTGATGACCGTGGTCTTCCCCGCCCCATTAGGCCCCAGCAACCCGAATATCTCGCCGGCACCAACCTCCAACGATAAATCCTGCACAGCCACCAGCTTCCCAAAGCGCCGCACGACGCCATCCAGACTAACAACTACTTCTCCCATCGATGATCTCCCTCAAGTTACTCGTCTCGTTCCTGCGCTCTGCGTAGGAATGCCCACCAGGACGCTCTGCGTCCAGTCGTAGGTCGGGCTGTTAGTCCGACTGTAGCCTATACACTTCTCGTCCACGAATTCCACAAATCGACACCAATTACAAACACAAATTAGAGAAATTCGTGTAATTAGTGGATCAAAACCAAGTCCCGCAATCCTAATTCCCGCCTTCTAGCGTCCCATTGATGAAGATATCCACAAAACGCATGACCACCTCCTCGCTCGATGCCCCACCCATGCCCGGCTCATCGAGCCAGTCAGCACTCAGGTGGTAGGAGAGGAACATGCCCCAGAAAATGTGGGCGGCCGCAGCGGCATCGAGTGGGCGCACCCGCCCGGCATCGATCTGCCGTTGCAGGTAGCGTGCCAGCATCTCCCGCAGCGTGCGCGGGTTCTGCGCCAGCACTTTAGTAACGTCAGGAAAGTGAGATGCCTCGCACAACATCATGCGTATCGCATCCTTCCGCTCCGACAGGATGTGCATGAACAGGTGGCCCAGCCGCAGCAGGTCCTCTCGATAGTTCCCTGTTAGCTGTTTTTCTAGATCCCCGGCCACCGCTGGCCCACCGTATTGCTCGGCTGCAGCTTCGAAGAGCTTCTCCTTGCTCTCGTAGTAGCGAAACAGCGTCATCTCGGTAATGCCAGCCGCCTCCGCCAGGGCCCGCGTCGTCGTCCGGGCATAGCCCTGCTCGCCAAACAGGCGCAACGCCGCTTCCAGAATACGCTGGCGGGTCCTCTCGCGTCCCGGCTCGGGCTGCTCTCTATCATCTGGCCTGGCTGTCATCATTTTCCTCTTACGTAATGTTAGTGAGTACTAACTATTATTATCGCCCAGTTTTCCACTCTGTCAACCCTCAGAAAGCACCACCATCCAACCCACGCCGGCACCCTTGCCGACGCTCAATCGCCATGGGAACCTGCCTTCAGCCCACATTCGACAGCCTCCAATCCACAAAACCCACACCGGCCGAGATCCTCCATATTCTCGTCCAAAGCTGGAGCATCTTGTTAGTGTCATCCAGGCAATCTGTATCTTCCCTATATCCTTCCTATATCCTCCTCATATCCTCCCTATATCCTCCCTATATCCTCCCTAATTCCTCCTTGTATCCTGGATCCGAGCATCGTGGTACGTGCTTCCCCTAGCCCCAGCCTTCCCCCCCTAATCCCTACCTTGACACATTCTGCCCACACCTGTATACTACCTACAGACCGACCGTTCGGTCGGGAGACAGAGACTATGGCTGAGACGTACGACACCATCCTACACGTTGCCCGCCGCTTGTTCGCCCAGCAGGGCTATACGGCCACATCCATTCGCCAGATCGCCGAGGAAACCGGCATCGGCAAAGCGACGGTCTATCACCATTTCCCTGATAAACAGGCCATCATCCTGGCACTGCTCAAGAACACCACCGATCAGCAAGCGGAGCTGCTCGAGACCATCCGGGCGGAGCCCGATCCCCGCAAGCGCATCGAGGTGACGGTAGCGGCAAGCACGCGCACCCTGCTGGAAATCATGGACGTTGCGCAGGTCACACGACGCGAGGTTCCGGAGGGACGCGCCCTGATGCAGAGCACGTTCATCGCTTTCCTCAAGGAGTTCCGCACTCTGGTGGCCGAGACGATCCGGCAGGGCACCGAGCAGGGAGCTTTCCGCCCCATTGACCCGGAAGAAGGCGCGCGCGTGCTGATGACCATGATCCAGGGAACCTTCGCCATGGTGTACCTCAGTGGCGAGCGCCCTGCCTCAACCGAGGAATTCGCTGCATCACTGCTCGATGTCTTCTTTCATGGCATCGAGGCCCGGTGATGTTTTTTTATCTGTTCACCCGACCGATCGGTCGGGTTGGAGTAAAAACTAAATGTCATCGTTCGCCCAAACCCCCAAACTCATATTGCGCTTCATCCATCACCCCCCTCGCCTGCTGTACGCGCTCGGCCTTGGCCCGCTGATTGGCAGGCTCATCTTGCTCCTCACGACCACCGGCCGCAAATCGGGTCTGCCCCGCGTCACGCCCCTTCAATATGAAGATGTCGATGGTGTGATCTGCGTCGGTGCTGCCCGTGGGCTGAAGGCCGATTGGGTCCGGAACATCCTCGCCAACCCGGAGGTCACGGTGCAAGTTGGAGCACGCCGCTTCCGGGGCATCGCCGAAGTCACCAACGATGTTCCCCGCGTCGCCGATTTCCTGGCGCTGCGCCTGCAAAGGCATCCCACTATGGTCGGGGCAATGCTGTGCTCCGAGGGTATATCTATCCCACCCACCCGGGCCCAGCTCGAAGCCTATGCCGCTGATGTGGCTCTGGTGAGTATCCGCCAGGAAGCCAAAACCTCATAACCATTCACCAATAGGAAACATCATGTCATCCATCACACCCCTCTCCAAACTCGAACACTCTTCTCTGCCGCTGGCAGGAGGCAAGGGTGCCAATCTGGGCGCCCTGCTCCAGGCCGGGTTCCCCGTGCCGCCTGGTTTCTGCATCACCACCGATGCCTACCGTGCCTTCGTGGAGGCCAACCACCTCCAAAGGGAAATCCTGCAAACCTGCCAAGACCTCCAGGCCGATGACCCTGCCGCGCTCGAAGCCGCATCGAACACCATCCGCGGCCGCTTTGCCGCCGGTCAAATACCCGTCGATGTCGCCAACAAGGCCCGC
This sequence comes from Anaerolineae bacterium, assembly GCA_016927375.1. Lineage (GTDB taxonomy): Bacteria > Chloroflexota > Anaerolineae > Aggregatilineales > UBA3940 > JAFGMS01. The sequence goes on along the minus strand of JAFGMS010000499.1, from coordinate 629 downwards.
CAGGCATACGTTGACCTCAATCGTCAATCAGCAACCGACAATCGTCAATCAATTCCCGTTGCCGTGCGCTCCTCCGCCACCGCCGAGGACCTGCCTGATATGTCCTTCGCCGGACAGCAGGATACTTACCTCAATATCATCGGCGAAGACGCACTGCTGCAGGCGGTCATCGATTGCTGGAGCAGCCTATGGACGGCGCGCGCTATCGGCTACCGCGCCCGTAATGGCATTCCACAGGACGATGTGGCATTGGCGGTCATCGTCCAGCAGATGGTGCCCAGTGAAGTCTCCGGTGTGTTGTTCACCGCCAACCCGCTGACCGGCAAGCGCGCCGAGATCGTCATCGATGCCACATTGGGGCTGGGCGAGGCACTGGTCTCCGGACAGGTTGAGCCCGATCATTATGTGGTGGATGGCGAGAGCATCATCGACAAGACATTGGGCGCTAAATCGCTCTCGATTCGTGGGCAGTCGGGTGGTGGGACGCAGACTGTGCCCGAAGAGGCATCGACGCAGCAGGCCCTGCCCGATGCCGCCATCATGGAGCTGGCCTCGCTGGGTCGGCGCATCGAGCAAGCTTTTGGCGCCCCCCAGGACATCGAGTGGGCCTGGGCGGAGGGGCGGTTATC
>JAFGMS010000498.1 GCA_016927375.1 Anaerolineae bacterium | reverse complement strand
GACGGTTTGTGTCACCGCCGGGCTGTCTTGATGTCAAATCGTCCCACAAATAACTTCGTCTCGCACCACAATCCCGTGAACCATCCCCACGTTTTACATATTTACCTGTCTACCTTTTAAGCGTCACTCATAGCTATACGAGAGAGCGCCAAGTGGCTGAGTAGTAACTTTCGACCAAGCTCATGGGATAGGTGCACTGGCTCGGCCCAGTTTCCAGAACGATGAACCAGTCTTCAATCGTGGCGGCCTTGGACAGTATCTGTGCGACTTTCATTTATCGAGGGCCTCATTAAGTTGTTTCTGCTGCCTTGCCGTGATAGACTGAAAGAGAGCAAATCTTCTCAAAAAACCGGACCTACGCGGAACAGTGGGGAAAAGGAGTTTATGGAAGGCTCTAAGGGTTTTGAATCCAGGAGGGTCTTGACAAAGGCAGAAATAGTATCCTTGTCTTTATGTCTGACAGTGGTTATGGCTATCATTCCCGCCTAGGCGGGAATGACCAAGTGTGATGAAGAAATTGATGTCAAATGGGCCCTTTTGCCTGACGCGTCACCCAGCACTCAAAACCATGCTGCCCGCAACATCAAACTTCTAAAACACGCTCTTAGAGTCTCGGGCAGACCCCACTTTTCCGTGTTGAGCCAAAAAATCTCAAACCACGCGCTACTGACGGCTGTCCACAAGCATCGCCGAAGCCGTTAACTACCTCGTCAAAGATATCTATCGCTACAGGTATAACTCTTGTCTAGGATGATCGTAGATTTCATAAACAAGGTTGACGCGCAAATAGCTGTTAGCTACATACCGGATGTTTACAGGAGCAACAGGTTGCCATGCATCGCACATTCATCTCAATGAGTTGGACGCCTGGAGTAGCCGCCGAAGAGGCTCAAATTCTACTTCACGTTATTGAAGATATCTATACCACCTTGCGGCCCCGCTTTGGCGTACCTGGCCAATTCGATCCCCTGCCAGTGGTACGGGTTTTTGGAGCATGGACCATCCCCTCGATCCCACAGGACGCAGCCTATGCAAATGTCGAATGGTATATCGCTAACAGCATGGATGATACCCATCAGTCCATTCTGGCTTCACGTTACCTGGAGACGATCATTCTTGAACCCTGGCAAGCAACCAATCCTCACTTTGACCTGGCATTGACCGACCTGCCAATCATCGATGATGTCTCCAGCCAACCGCCTGCATTGCATGCGTTAGGCATGAGCAAGCCAGGGATACTCTCACTGATCTCTTCACACCCCTTCAAATCCATCGACAATTCCGAGCTGCATGAGCTGGCACTGCGGCATATTTATTCTCACTATTTCGGCCGGCTGCTCGACGTACCGCGTGCTAATCGCAGCGATGACACATTGGAACACCGGGGTGGATTGTACTGCACCAATACCTGCGCGCTGCGTTTCACCGACACACCTACACTGGCACTCAGCTTCGCTCAGCAAGAAATGGCAAATGGTCAGATATTCTGCGAGGCCTGCCAGAAGGATCTGGTCGCACAAATCGCCGGTTTTCACTTCGGCGCGAACTGAAAACATCAGAGACGGTTCACGAGCCTGTGATATGAGCCAGGGCTATTTGTGAACCGTTTCCTCACCGGCAAAACACCTTACATTTAGAACGTCACCCGAACTTCAATCATCTTGCACATACTATAACCCAGCACAACATTCCACCATTCTCTCATATACAGAATATTGGACCTTGCCGGGCGTGATGTATAATGGGGCAGGCGAAGCATATTATGCGAAAGGTCATTTAAGAATGGAAGTCCTTGTCCTACTAGCTGCCGATTATGCCAATCTTGAGCGGTCAGGGAAGCTCAACGTGATGGGCATATTTAACGATATCAACTCAGCTACCTTCCCTATGCGCCACCCACTCATGCATCTTATCTTCAAACTGGGAACGGAGTTGGGCGAGATCAACCAGAAGCGGACAGTAACGGTCAAATTGTTGGATGAATACGGCAGCGAGCTGGTAAACATCCCACAAAACATCGAGCTTCCCAAGCGCAGTGGGGGGCGAAGACCGGAGTTGAATTTCATCATGGAACTGCGAGAGATCGTGTTCCAAAAGCCGGGACGATACGATTTTGTGATTTTGGTAGACAACGATTATAAGAAAGAGCTACCAATCTACATCAATCAAATCACCCCACATGAGGAACAGAACCCAGGACCAGAGTCGTAAAGCGGGCCGGCCTGTCACAAACATCAGCGGCGGGCATCTCGCGGCATTATGTGTGGCTATGCTGCAAACCGCTTAACGATTGGCGTCTATCTCAAGAATGTCTAAATCAGAAGAGGCTTCGCCCGGCGAGTAGCGGATTTCAATGCTTTGATCAGTCTCCAGCGATGTGGTATCGAAGTAATAGACCAACCAACCTTTTAGATTAATACGACGATAGGGTATCAAAGCAGTCTTTTTGCCTGACTTGCCGTTGTAGGCGATAGTGATAATGCGCGTCTTTGGGGCGAAGACAACCGCCACAATCACCTGTGCGTAATAATCCTGGCTGGGTGTACGCACTGATAGAGTAGAGGCACGACCATCGTTGGCAGCGATGACGATGTACGGCGAGTTAGCTGTCAGTACTTCCACTCCATAGACGGCCGATTTTGGATCTCTCTCAATCCAGTACTGCTCGTAGACATAATCGCTGCCGCCGCCTGTCCCCGGCAAAATCTCCGAATTGGCACTCAATGCACCAAAAGTTTTGACTTTGAGAATATCCTCAGCCTTTCTGAGTAGGGGGCCGGTGACGGTATAAACTTCGCTGGTTGGAGCATTTTCTCCTCTGACCGGGAAGAACAGGGTGGCAAAACGCAGCGTGCCATCGGCATTGACAATCCAGACATCTGTGTTGCGAGGTACGATATCCTTAGCCCGGCTGTCTCCCCCACCCCTTATAATTAACGATACATCCGGCAGAAAGAGGTTGATCCCCATCATCAACAACACCAGAAGAACAATCCCCATTGCTACCAGGATAGGAATAGAGATAGTGACATATTGTCGTGAGGTATCAGAACGAGCTGCGGTGCTTTGTCTACGTCGTTTACTTCTTGATGCTTTAGACATATGAGCCTATTGGTTTTGAAATAGACGGTTCTTAAGATGACCACGCCCTATCGGCATCATACAGTGCCAACCACTCCTCGATGGAGAGTGTCTCAGCGCGGCGGGAAGGGTCCAGCCCAGCTTGTCTCATCCAGTTTACCACATCGTCCGGTCCAAGATGTAACCCGGCAGAAAGACTGTTCTTAAGCTTCTTGCGCGGCTGGCTGAATCCGGCCCGCACGATGTGAAAGAAGGGCTTCTGTTCCTCCGGTGGGAGCGGCGGCCCGTCAGGGTAAGGCTCAATCCGCACCAAGGCCGAATCGACGCTGGGGCGAGGGTAAAACACCTTAGGCTTGAGACGGGCTACGATTTGCGGATGTCCATAAAACTTCACCCCCACTGCCAGCAAGCTCATCTTGCCGGAAGAAGCACTCAGCCGCTCGGCGACTTCATACTGCACCGTCACCACTAACAACCGGGGTGGGGTGGAACATTCCAAGAGATGCCGGATGATAGCTGAGGTAATATAGTACGGTAGATTGGCAACCACTTTATAGCCAACGATATCCTTACCCATCAACGCACCGATATCGGTTTGCAGGATATCGGCCTGAACAACATCAACATGGGAATGCTTACCGAACAGCTGCTCCAGCACATCGATAAATCGCCTATCAATCTCAAGCGCAACAACCCGCCGCGCGCGCGCCGCCAGATATTCAGTGAGCGCACCCAAACCGGCGCCAATCTCCATTATTACATCCTGAGGCCCCACGTCAGCAGCATCGGCCATTTGAGCAAGCACATTCTCGTCGACCATGAAATTCTGGCCGAGGCTCTTTTTGGGGCTAATACCCAGACGAGCAAGGGTTGCATGTAGTGTCATGTTTTTGAGGCCTTAATCTCACACCTGCTAAGGCGCTGAGCCGTATATGCTGCCGGGGCTTCGATGATTACGCCGCGACGCCAGAAACATTAGCCGTTGCCAATCACCGGCCCTTATCATTAGAACCTGAATTCCTCCGGCAGGACCCAGATCATTTCATCTGGCAGGGGCAGGGGCAGCAGGAGATACACATCGACCCAGGTATTCCACAGCGTCAGATCGTCATCAGTGTATCCCAAATCGATCCGCAGACCCTTTACCGCGCCACCGACGTCGAGTGCGCGGCCTGATCCATAGCCGGGCACATACAATCGGGTGCCCAGCGGGATAATACGGGGATCGGTAGCAATCACCCCGCGCGTGACCGGTGCTCCTGTCCCGGACAGGCCAAAGCGTGCATCACCCGGTTTTTTATCGCCGGCAGTCGAGGGGCTGTAGGAAGTCGCCAATACATGCAGCTGCCGCCAATACTTGAGGTTGCCGCGATCGCTTCTCACCGTGCGAATGACGATCTGGGTGCCATAGGCCACTATGCGAGCCTGGGGCTGTTTATCCGTCCATTCTCCCATCACTACACGGCTCGCCTCAATGCCATCTTCGTAACGCACTTGCACCTGCCGTGCCAGAACACCATTGAACCCAGGCTGTACCTCATGCAGCTGATCCAGCTCCATATCAGGGTCCGGAACAGTAATAGTCTGGAACGGCAAAGGACTTTTCTCGATCAGCGTTTCCTCCAGCACTCGCACCAGTCTGATTTGTCCTCCTGCCGGGAGCGGCGAATCAGGATCAGGGAGCGCGTAATCATCGCCAACCGGCACCAGCCCAAGATCAGACAGAAGTGCGCCTACTGTCGGTTGGAAGCTGCGCACAGGCAGTAAACGACCATCAGCCACCACGGTAACAGGCACAGCTCGCTCAATGCTGATCTCAACTCCCTCATCAGGGATGCTCGCTCCCGGCGGCGGGGAGATACGATCGGCTTCGTAGAGCGTATATCCGGCATTCAAGAGAGCTTCTCCCACCGTATGGGCGGTTGTCTGAAAGCTGACACGGCTTTCCCCCTCATCGACGATGACTGTACGCACCCGTATGACACTGATCTCGCGAGGCAGCACAGGGACATCTGCCAACGCAAGATTCATCTGGATCTCAGCAGAGGTAGGCCGTGCTCCCCGATCAATACGAACTACGTCACCTTGCCCCAGCCCAATCCCCGCCTCGGCTGCGATTGCCTCAGGCTCAATGGCGCGTGTCCTGGCAATGAACATCTGCTCATCGGCATGAATAATCACCGGGCGCATGAAACCGACGGTTACCACCATATCCTGTTGGAGCGGGGTATCGGCAGGCGGATCGAGATAAACAGTATCGTCGACGGGAGCGCCGGCGGCTACCGCCGCACCGGCCACTGTGTGCCGGTGGGTTTTCAAGGAAATGGGTTTTCCATTAACCACCACTGTCACTGGAGTTGCTGTAATCCTCCAGAGCCATAAACCGGCCGCCAACAATGCCAAGCCACCAATGATAAACAATAAAGTACTGCGGTTACGGTGAGGTTTTTGCCGGCGCGGTTGCCAGATCGAGAGAGGTTGCTCACCGGGCAAAGGGAGACGCTGATTGGTCACGTTACTGCCTTAACCGATCTGTGCCAATACGAATGAGGGATATCCTGCACATAGCCAAACAAGACAAGCGGATGGATAAAACGACAGGCACTTGAGGCCCAAATTGGTTGGAGGGCTATGGGTTACGAGCATGGTAGTGCTGTGGTTCTACGGAAAGCCTGATTGACATCACCAATAACATCAGGGTGCAGTGGAGAGGACCAGGTTGATCTGCGGCACCCAGACGACTCGCCTTATGGCTGCTTCCTCTCGGACCTGACCAGGTTCGACGGCATCTGCCGCGCAGGGCCCGATCCTCTCCACTGCACCCTCGGTGCAAGAGCATGACTCTACTCTGATGCTCAATACTAACGAGTCGGGGATGAGTTGTCAATGTGGGACGCGCTTGACGGGAATCACGTTTTGTGCCAGAACATTAGGACTGCCGCCGTCAATTGCCAGGAGAAAAGTGATGATCCGGGTTATCCCTCTTACAGCCGCCCGCACCTTGGCCCTCCATACTCAGGGTCTCGCTATTCCTAATAAGACAGTAGCCGTCCCAGACATCGAGGCACTCTACACTGCTATTGAACAAATAGGATGTGTGCAGATTGATACACTGCATGTAGTGCATCGAGCCCAGTATCTCACGCTGTGGAGCCGTTTAGGTCAATACGACCCCATGGACTTCGACCGTCTGTGTGCCGACCCGGAGCATCGCCGTCTGTGTGAAGATTGGTGGCACGCTGCCTCAATCATCCCCCTTAAGAACTACCGTTATACACTGCTTCACAAAGCCAAATTTCGTGAAGGAGGTTTAGACTGGGAAAAGGGCCGCTGGCTTCCCAAGCCGGAGAACCGCGCTTTGATGTTCGACGTACTGGAGCGGGTCCGGAACGAAGGGCCACTACGCGCTGCCGACTTCGAAGGAGATGGTGTCAAACGCGGGAGCTGGTGGAATTGGAAATCAGCCAAGACAGCTCTGGAATACCTATGGGCACGGGGAGATCTAATGATCACAAGACGCGTTAATTTCCAAAAAGTATATGATCTGACCGAGCGCGTGATGCCCGAGTGGGTCGACCAGACTCCACCGACTCAGGAAGAAATCTATCGCTACCGGGTCGAGACGGGAGTGAAAGCGCTGGGCATCTGTGAGCCTTCCCAGGTTGCCGAATATGCTTATATCAAGAAAGGGATCGCAAAGCCGTTCGTGGAAGAAATGATCAGGGAAGGTATCTTGGCAGAGGTCAAAGCAAAAGCTCACAGTGGAAGGATCGTTAAGATGGTCGTTCACCGGGAGAACATGCCCCAGCTAGAGCAAATCATCGATGGCACCCTCAGGGCAGAGCGCACGACCTTCATCAACCCTTTCGACAATCTGTTGTGGGCCAAAGAACGCGACCAGAGGTTATGGGGCTTCCATACCAGACTGGAGGCCTACAAACCCAAGAGTCAACGCATCTGGGGATACTATTGTTTATCGATTCTGCATCATGACAAGCTGGTCGGTCGTTTTGACCCCAAACTGGAACGCAAAGAGGGTGTGCTGCGCTTGAAGGCTCTGTACCTGGAGACGGGAATCGAGCCCGAAGAGAGACTGGTAACCGACGTAGCTGCAACAATGCAGGATTTCATGGCCTTTCACAAGGCAAAAGAGTTGGTAATTGAGCGAAGCCAACCGCAAGAATTCGGAAAGAAGTTGTTGGCAGCGATAATGGCTGTATAATCCTACATCTTGAGACCTGCACACCAGATTGCGAGTACCGGAAATCCGTTGATGAAAAACAATCATGACCCAAGCTCCCCTCACTCCCATGCCACCAGACGTGCAATGGTCGTGATCCCCACATACAACGAAAAGGAGAATGTGTCACAGATCATCTCGGCAACCCTGGCCGAACAAGCATCAATAGGTACATTTGAGCTACACGTCCTGATAGCCGATTCGCACTCTAACGACGGCACACTACAAATAGTTGAGGATCTTGCCAGCGCTGACCATCGGATACACCTGTTGGATGTGCAAGAACGTGGCATTGGTGTAGGACTCTACAAAGGATTTCATCACGCCATCGACGAGCTTGCGGCGGATGTACTGTTCGAGATGGATGCGGACTTTCAGCACAACCCTGCTGACATTCCCAGATTCTTAAAGAAAATCGATGAGGGCTATGATCTAGTGGTGGGTTCGCGCTTTGCCCCTGGTAGCGTCAACAGGATGCCCTGGTATCGCCGGGTCTTGAGCGTCGGGGCAAACCAGGTTATTCGGGTAATGCTCAACCTGCAAGCCCTGACAGAAATCACCACCTCCTTTCGGGCCTTCACGAAGGAGCTTTTCCTCAAAGTCGATCCGGACACCGTACCCTGGCAAGAGCGGTCCTTCATCTTTGTGCCGGTTTTCCTGGTGCGGATGGTCGAAGCCGGCGCCGATGCCACAGAAATCCCCATGACCATGCATCCCCGCGTGCGAGGGCAGTCGAAAATGATTTACTGGAAGTATATCCGTGATATTATGTGGTTCTCGATAAAGTCAAGATTTCAGAAGTGATGTCAAGCCTGTTCTCGACCCCTTTCTTACTGCGCATTCTCTATGCGGCGCTGTACGCTGCCGCCGGTCTGGGCCTATTCCTGATATTCCTCAACCGTCTGCTGATCCAAATGAAGGATGGATCGGTGAAAGCCCTGGCCACGTTGGTAACCTTTGTGATTATCCCTGCAGGTGCTGCCGTGGCCGGTTTTGTGATCGGGCCGTCCGGTTGGACGTTAATCCCTATTCTCATCATCGCCGGCCTCTTGCTGGGTGAGATGAGACGGTTAGTCATCCGGAAAAAGTTCCAGGGATCGCAGCCAAATCTTACCAAGACCGCCCCCCAATCCCTGGGACGCATCCGGACAACTACCGACCTGGTCATCGCTCATTACACCATCGAAGTCAACAGCTGGCCAGGCGATCACCTACGAATTGCGCACCTGAGTGATTTTCACATGGGCTACAACTTACCTGCTGGCTACTACGACCTTGTCGTCGAGAGCGCCAACGATGCCGAACCCGACCTCGTCTTCCTCACGGGCGATTTCGTGGCCGCGCGAAAACACACCTCGATGCTGCCGGGGCCGCTCGGCCGGCTGCGCAGTCGACACGGGATTTACGCTGTTCTGGGCAATCATGACTACTGGGCTGGGGCAGATGACATCGCATCTGCAATCAGCGGTTCAGGGATCACCCTACTCCGCGATGCATACCAACGGATGCAAATCAAGGGCCCGGCTAATGTCCTCATCGGTGGATGCGAAATTCCCTGGAGTGACCCTCTCTGGCAGTCACCACCGATCCAACCTGGTGAGCTGGCGCTGGCTCTGTCGCACACACCAGACAACATCTACCGGCTCAATAATGAAGGCTGGCATGTCGTCTTTGCCGGACACTACCATGGTGGGCAGGTACGCATCCCCTATCTGGGGCCTCTTGTTGTCCCCTCGATCTACGGGAGGCGCTTCGACCGGGGTCATTTTATCGTGCGGGGAACTCATCTTCTCGTGAGCGCCGGCGTCGGCACAGCATCTACTGCCCGTATCTACTGCCCGCCGGATATTTTCATTGTCGACATCATTGGCAGGGGCTCGAAACAAACAGACCTATAACCTCACTCTGGGAGTATGCCCTGCTCATGCAAGAAAGCCGCATAGACTTCTGCCTGTCTTCGTGTGCCCTCGGCGGTCTGGTGCACTTGATCGCCTTGAAAATACGCGCCGGCGCCCATCTCAGATGCGAGATCAACATAGAGAACTTGCTCATCTTGTGCAATGACTTGCATCAGCGCATTCTGCTCATCAGTCGCGATCAGCAGCGCCTGCAAAGTGTCTAATGAGGGATCGACTGCAAGCTGTGCTTCAGCTGCGGCCTTGTCCCATGCAAAGGTTGAGAACAACACCTGGGCATCACTAGACTGGGCTAACGCGGCCACGCTTCGCATATTGCGCTCGAAGTGGCTGGGAGGGTTCTGTGCCAGCAAGTCAAGCCGCCCGATATTCTCCGGCTGCGGCGGGCACCAGCCTGTAGCCCCCATACGGCTGTTGATCGTCGTGGGATCTTCCATCCAACCAAACTGGATAGCGAGGAACCGATACAGCGTGCTGGGTGGCAGCTCTTCGCCTCCCGATTGCCAGATGCCCCGATCGATGCCAAAGCTGAACAGCGGTGTATCGCCTCCATAACATTCCGGGTCCTGATAGATACGGATCATGGCATCGTTCAGGCCATCATAGACGATCACGAGATCAGGTTCGTGTGCCAAACCGCGGGTCGCCAGGCTGACGACCGAGTCAAGGCTGTAGTATCCCGGCACACCGAGATTGAGGACCTCCACATTACTGTAGCCATAGTCATCCCGCAAGATGCGCTGCAGCTGCGCCGGCCAGGCCTCCTCGTAGCTCAGGCCATGTCCAAATGTCGTTGAGCCACCCAAAGCGAGGATGCGATAGACCCCTTCGGGCTTCGGGACCGCGACCAGATCGCCGCGTATGCCGCGCTGATTGACATCCTCCCAGCTTGGGTTCAGCGTGTAATTCAAATACGGCACACCGATCAGCTGTGCTGTATGGACATCGATTGTGGCACGATCATCAATGTACATCATCTGCTCAAGCCTGGTGCCGCGAGCGCCAAACCACAGTCTTAACCCGACTTCGAGCATGAGCAGAGCCATTATGGCACCAAAGATCAGCAATGCCATGCGGGCGAGTATTCGTTTTGCCATACCAATTCCTCCAAGCTTATGAGCCCGGCAAAGAGAGGATTGTAGCGTGCTCTAGCGGTTCGTCAATCGAATTGAAGCGAAATCGCCATCTTTCACACAGCTATCAGCATTCAACGATTGGCTTTTAGCTGTTAACTTTTGGCTTTTGACAGACGTTCTAGATACGACACCGGTTTACGGACAATGTTGCTGTGCTCAAAGAGGTGCTCTTCGTTCCAGATCCGTCGCTCCTTCGTCGATCCTTCGTTTGGAAGCACAAGGAGCCTCTCCTGCCCATTCTGGTTGCTCCAGGAAACTTGACATTGTCAAAGCAGTTACCTTTCACACACGAATTGTTGGCGATTTCTCAAAGTCGACATATCATTTTGTAGGGTTGAACACTGAACCTGGCTGACAGAAAGTCAGCAGTGCCTATATCTACAGGAGCTTAAACAAATGATCGTAACAACCGCAGAGCTTTTCAACGTCGCCTACGAGAAATTCGCCGTAGGTGCATATAACATCAACAACATGGAACAAACCATTGGTTTATTCCGTGGCAATGTCCAGTCCCAGGCACCTTTCATCGTCCAGATTTCGAGGGGGGCCCGTAAATATGCCGAACCGCTCATACTGGAAGCCTTGATCCGGGCCGCAGAGCAGATCTTCCCCGATGCTATCTTCGCTGTCCATCTCGACCACGGTGATGAGGAAACCTGTTATAAGTGCATCGACTCCGGTTTTTACAGTTCGGTCATGATCGATGCTTCGCACGAGCCATTTGACGAAAATGTTGCCATCACCAAGCGCATTGTCGACCGAGCACACGCTAAAGGCATCAGCGTCGAGGCCGAGCTGGGAATGCTGGGCGGTGTCGAAGAAGATATCGCTGTAGACGAAACCCATGCCAGCCTAACCGATCCCGATCAGGCCGTCGAGTTCGTAGAGCGCACCGGCTGCGACAGCCTGGCAGTTGCCATTGGAACCAGCCATGGAGCCTATAAGTTTTCAGGGTCGCAGGGCATTCACTTCGACCGCCTGGCTGTCATTCACGAGAGGATGCCGGGTTACCCCCTGGTTATGCACGGCTCATCCTCAGTTCCGCAAACCGAGGTTGAGCGGATCAACGCCGCAGGCGGCAAGCTCGATCCCTCGGCCAAGGGCGTCGATGAAAATGACTTCGCTAAAGCTGTTCCCCTGGGTGTGACCAAAGTTAACATCGATACTGACGGCCGTCTGGTGTGGACCCGCGTCCACCGTGAGTTCTTCCGCGACACACCAGAGGGCTTCGATTTCCGTAAGCCGGGCGAGATCTACAAGAAAGAATACGCCGATTTCATCGCTCACAAGAACGGTAAGCTGATGTCGGCAGGCAAGCTGCCCGAGGTACGCAAAGCAGTACAGAAGTAGCCGTCGTGCCCTCTTCTCTGCTCGTCAATCTCAAGCCCCCCCTTCCCAGCACAGAGATGTCTGGGGAAGGGGATTTTTTTCGAGCAGCAAAGCGCTGCTCACATTTGACCAGTAAAAGCAATTAGCCTACACTCCTCATTGATGCGGCATGATGATGCCCACCGAGAATTCGCTACCTATAGACTTGATTTGTATTTGTCTACTTTGGTAGGAGGCAAACACCCATGACTATCATTGTCGAAAAGCTGCCGGACGGGCCGGTCATCCTTGCTTCTTATCAAGAGCCGATGAACTGGGAAAAAGAGACCCCCGATATGTTCGAGCAGATCTTTGCCATCAGGGACACCTTCGAGGGATACCCGAAATACTACACGATTATCGACGTCAGCGCTGTCAAGGTAGGCTTCGGTGAGATGGTACTTGCATTGGGAGAGGTGCGAAAAGCCAGCAAGAGACGGAGGCCTGACATGCCAATCCGCATATCCCTGGTTGGGTCAGGCAACCTCGTCGAGCTTGCATCGAAGGCCATGGAACAGCACCAATACGGAGAATACCGCGTACCACTGTACACATCTCTGGACAAGACACTCGATGACATCCGGGCTGATATCGCCAGCTGGTCCAAGTGACAATCCGTAAAATATCTACAGTCTCACTACCGGGCTTTACGGTGTTTGAGTAGGAAGCCTGATCGATCCAGTGTTTCGCGGCATAAGTAAGCCGTCAGTTATGGTTACCTACGAAATACTTAAACAGTTGGGCTAGAAGGGCAACTTACCCCGGGTCTATTTAAGCCCAACTGTACTAGACTGACTTCTCGTTAGCAGCAAATGATGGTATCCAGTGCGGGATTACTGGCTAAGCGCTTGACATACACTCACTTATGTTGAGTAGGAGATGCTCCCCATGACCATCACCGTCAATAAGCTACTGGATGGACCGATTATCGTTGCTACCTGTCAAGAGCCGGTTAACTGGCGACAGAATGCCTCCGAGATGCTTGAACAGATCGTCGAATTGAGAGATACAATCGAAGGCTGTCCCAGATACTATGTCATCATCGATCTCAGCAAGGTAGAGATCGGGTTCGGCGACGTGGTATCGGCCCTGGGTGCACTGCGAAGAGTCAGCAATAAGCGCAGGCCGGATTTGCCTGCCAGCGTGCTGCTGGTCGGCACAGGCCAACTTGCAGAGATTGCATCAGAGGCAGTGGGATTACAACAGTATGGAGACTACCGCGTGCAGCTCCACACCTCTTTCGATAAGGCACTAGACAGCATCCGTACCGAGATCGCCGGCCGGGTAAGGTGATCGCGCTCAGCCCTTCTTCCCTGCGCTGTTGTTCTCTACAATCAGGCCGTCGCGCAGCGTGATAACACGCCGGGCATATTTGATCACCCGCGGGTCGTGCGTGGCAAACACAAAGGTGACACCGGTCTCCTCGTTGAGCCGCGTCATGATCTCCATGACCTGCGCACCGTTGGCCGTATCGAGGTTGGCGGTAGGTTCATCGGCCAGGATCAGCACCGGGTTGGGCGCCAATGCCCGCGCGACAGCTACGCGCTGCTGCTCGCCGCCACTCAGCTGATCGGGCCGGTGATGCGCGCGGTCGGCAAGGCCCACCGCTTCCAGTAGATACATCACGCGCTCTCGACGCTCTTGATGCGTATGGCTGTCCAACAGCAAAGGCATCTCGATGTTCTCATAAGCCGTCAGTGTCGGAATGAGGGCGAAGAACTGAAATACAAAGCCGATTGTCCCGCGGCGCATATCGGCACGCTGGTTGCGGGTGAGGCGACTGACATCCTGCCCCTTGACGAAGACCTGCCCGCTGGTAGGCTGATCGAGGCAGCCAATCAACTGCAAAAGTGTCGTCTTGCCTGAGCCGGATGGCCCCACCAGGGCCGTAAACTCGCCGTCTTCAATCGAAAAGCTGACTCCGCGCAGGGCCGGGGTCTCGACCTGACCGATCTTAAAAACACGGGTGACATTTTCTATTTTCGTGACTTCCATGTTAGTTTCCCTTACTTACCGCCGTGTAAAGCCTCGACGGGTTCCATTTTAGCAGCCAACCATGCAGGATAGAGCGCCCCAAGCAGCGTGACGATAAAGGCCACGATACTCAGAGCAACGATATCGTTCAGGGTCAGGTAGGTATAGATGCGCTCACCAACCAGGATGCCGGTGATGCCAAAATCGCCGACGAAAAAGCCGTATCGCTGGACATAAGCAGACACCAGGCTGCCCAGCACCATTCCCATCACGATGCCGCCCACTGCCAGCAGGCTGCTTTCGGCGAAGAACATAGCCATGATGCGGCCGCCCCGCATCCCCATAGCCGACAGGATGCCGATCTCGCGCGTGCGCTCGAAGACCGACATGATCAGCGTGTTGACAATAACGGTGGCCGTAATCCCCAGAACGATCAGGTAGAACACGTACATCATAGCGTTAGCATACTGCTCAAACTCGACCAGAAGGGGGTTCAGCTCAAGATAGGTCTTGACCTGGTACGCCGGTCCCTGCAAGACAGCAGCGACAGATTCAACCTGATCCTGATCTTTGAGCAAGATGAAAATGGCGCTGGCGTGGTTCTCAGCCCGGGCGATGGTCTGTGCCTTGGATAGGGGCAAAAATATGGTGTTCTCGTCATAGCCCGGTGTGCCTGTTGAGTAGATACCGCGGATAACGAAGTCCTGCTGATCTACATCGCCGTTAGAGGTGTTGACCAGCAATCTGACGGTGTCACCCGAGGCCAGCCTTAGCTTGTTGGCCAGCGTCTGGCCCATGAGCAAGCCGCCTCGATCATCGGCAGCGAGATAATCACCGCCGACCATCCCATCACGGAAGGGCGCGCTTGCAGCAGAGGCCGGATCGATGCCCATGACACGCACACCGGTGGATGTATCACGGGCGACCACAATGCCCGTCGCATACAAGCGCGGTGTGGCGACCTGCACGTCTGAGCGAGAGGCAATCTGTGCTGCCAGGGCGTCGGGGTTCTCGACCAGATCTTCCCAGGCCAAACTGGTTTTATCTTCATCATATGAGGCCGCCCGCACTTGCAGGTGGCCGCTTTGCAGCTTGATGCTGGTCTGCAGTGAGCCGCGCATTTCACCAGCGATAAAGGAGGCCATGAACAGCAGCAGCGCCACGCCGAAGGCAAGTGCTAACATGGAAAAGAAAGTGCGGCGCCGGTTGCGGCCCAGATCTCGCCAGGCCATTTTGTAGAGTTGTATCATCGTGCACCTCACACGTAATGCAGAGCTTCAGCCGGCTCACGCTGCGCCGCTTCGCGTGCCGGATACAGGGCTGCCAGGACGGTGATAATCAGCACCGTCAGCGTTCGCCCAAACAGTTTATCCACACCCCAGGTGGGGTAAATCTTGCCACTGATCAGGGCCATATAGCTAGATATGCTCGTGAATGCAGAAAAATCCATGCCTACCTGCTTCGACACGCCGTTGATCAGCAGTCCCAGCACCACGCCGACCGCCACACCCACCAGCCCCATCAGAGCGCCCTCCAGCACAAACAAGATGGATATCTGGTAAGGCTTCAAGCCCAGCGCAGCCAGGATGCCGATCTCGCGTGTGCGCTCGTAGATGGCCATGAGCAGCAAGTTGAGGATGCCGATGCCGACAATAACCATCATGATGACGCTGAAGACATTCATTGCGCCGCCCTTGGTCGCCAGCGCCTGTTCCAGCTCAGGAAAGCTGGTCTGCCACGACACAATCTCGGCGCCGGCCAGGCTGGGCCGTAGGGCCTCCATCACGTCCGGCTCTTCGCCAATCTGCTTGAGAAAGAGGGTAATCTCGGTGATCTGCCCATCAAGGCCATACAGATCTTGCGCCTCAGCCAACGTAATGTAGATAGTGGTCTTCTCGATGTCAGGCATGCCAAGGTCATAGATGCCGGCCACCGTCATCGTACGGCTGCGCATCTCCTGGTGCATCGCGCGCCCGGCCAGCGTGAAGCGGTCGCCAACGGTCACCCCCATCGCCTTAGCCAAACCCTGGCCGATATACACGACATCCTGATCGTCGGCCGTCAGGTAGCGACCAGTTGAAACTTCTTGGGCCCACAGGCTGACAGGCAGTTCCTTCTCCGGCTCAACGCCCACGATGGTGACGCCAAATGCACCCTCCCGCGTAGTGGCCATACCGCCGGTATTGACGCGGCGCGTCGCCGCCATTACCTGGGGCTGCGCCTGCGCTACCTGCACCAGCGCCTCATCGTTGGTCATTGGGAGAAGCGGGAGCTGGTTGACTTCTTCTGCATAACCGGCAGCGTGAATCTGGATATTGCCCCCCAACACCCGGATGGCGTTACCATAGATGGCCTCATTAAAACCACCAATCAAACCGTCATACCACATCATCATCGCCATCGTGCCGCCAATGGCGATGGCGACGATGACGGTCCGGCGGCGCTGCCGCCAGAGGTTGCGCCATGCCAGGCGCAGGTATAGTGCCATGTTGAGTGATCCTTTCTGCACCGGAGAAGTACCGTTACTGTGGATATTATATTCCTTCAACTATCAGAGAACATTAAATTCGTCTGGCGGGATTTCAGTCTATCACCCAGCCTCAGCTACGAAAGGGTTGTGCAGCTCCCCAATCTTATCGATCCGGATCCTGACCTCATCGCCCGGCTTCATATAAATCGGATTTTCGCGGAAGTCTCCTATCCTGCTGGGAGTACCGGTCGAGAGGAGGTCGCCGGGCTCAAGCGTCATCACTTCGCTAAGATAGGCAATCAGGAAGGGGATCGAGAAGATGAAGTTGCGGGTGCTGCCATGCTGGATTTCCTGCCCGTTCACGGTAAGGACAAGCTCCAAATCGTCAGGCTCGGGGATCTCATCTGCCGTCACCAATACCGGCCCCATGGGGCCAAAGGTATCGAAGGTCTTACCCATCATCCACTGGCTGCTGCGCTTGACATAATCACGAGCACTCACATCATTGAAGATGGTATATCCGGCCACGTAATCAAGCGCCTGTTCTTCCTTAATGTGGCGTGCGCGCTTTCCGATGATGCAGCCAAGCTCAGCCTCGTTATCCACCATGTCGCTGACACGCGGAAGGACGATGGGGTGGCCGGGACCGATCACCGTGTTCGTGTACTTCGAAAAGAACGTCGGATATTCCGGCAACTCGCCGTCAGCCTTGGCGGAATGGTCGTGATAGTTGTGCCCCATACAGATGATCTTGCCCGGCCTGGGCACCGGGGCCAGCAGCGTAACCTCAGTATCAGGCACAAGGGCATCCGCGGGCGCCGATGCTATCGCCTGTCTGGCCGCTGCTAAGGCCTCCTCACCGGCCTCCAAAAAGGCGATCATGTCCACCGGCAGTTGCGGCTCCGCCTGTTGCAGATCGAGGATGTAACGCGCACCTTCCTTTTCCACCAGAGCGCCGATGCGAGTAGCGCCCTGGTGCTTAAATGTAACCAACTTCATAGGTTATCTCCTTGGGAATAGCAATGAGCAACGAGTGCCGAGCAATGAGTAAACAGCTTCATTTTCATCTGCTCCAGTTAGCTTCCGGGTATCGACGACCATCCTCCCCAAACAACCGATAGGTCAAACAGACCCACCCATTATAACCCGTCGGCAAGATCACCACGTATATGAGACGTGGCTCTGAGAGTTGGGCTCTCAGTTTCCCGGCTAAATGGGGGGCTGGCGCAGAAAGGTGGGATAGAACCTGAACAGCATTAGTGCTTTTCAGGCAACAGGAGAAAATCAACCAATCACTCAGTAGCGTCATTCAATTATGG
>JAFGMS010000497.1 GCA_016927375.1 Anaerolineae bacterium | reverse complement strand
TGATGACGGGGCAGTACGCGTCCTGGACGAACCCGGCCGGCTTCAACTCCGACCTGGCCGATGTGAACGAGGATGGCCTCATCGACATGACCGATGTTGACCTCATCATGAAGCACTATGTGGGCCTGGTTCCCGCACTACCCGCGCGTCCCGAGCCCCCTGCCCCAACATGCGGCGAGGGCTGCGGCGACGTGAACGGAGACGGCAAGGTGAACACGACCGATGCCTTGTTGGTAACTCGCTACTACCAGGGTCTGGATGTCCCCGGCTTCAACGCCAGCGTGGCTGACGTGAACGAAGATGGTGCCATCGATGGGACCGATGCGACGTTCATCATGCAGTACTATGCAGGCTTGATCGATGCACTGCCCTGGCATGGGTCACCGGCAGAGTAAGAGACGACTGTGAGCAAAAGCCTATCGAACAGGGATGCAGCATGCTGCGTCCCTGTTGCGTCGATGCCTCATCCGATGGGGCTTTTTGCTGCTGCTACGCTCCATCACGGATGCCTGCAAGTGTTTAGGGACAGTAAAATTCTTCAACCTCCGAGAGGAGGAACGGAAATGCTTGACAATTACCCTTACCAGCGGCATAATTCGCGCCAACTTAACTGTTAACAGGCATTGATGGAGATGAGTCTGCGGCGTAAGCGCGTCGCCAGGGAGACCGGGCCGAGACTGAAAGCCGGGTTCGACTGCCGGCCACAGATGTTCCCTCCGGAGCCGAAGGGTGAAAGGCAGCTATTAGCTATTGGCTCTTAGCTATTGCTTTGGTGGACAGAAACAAAGTACCTGAGTTTGCTGCTAAAGCCATAAGCTATAAGCCATATGCCATCAGCCATCAAGTAGCCCATTCCGGACAGCCCGCCGTTATCGGGGCAGCCAATCGCACAAGACATTGAGTAGCAATGCCCATTGCCGTTGGTGGTAAGAGCAGGCCGATTGATGCATCGGCAAGCAGGGTGGTACCGCGCGAGTCCAGACTCCCGTCCCTGAATGTTAGGGCGGGAGTTTTTAGTTCTCGGTTCATAACTACCTTGACAATGTCAACTTTAGCAACCTCTCGATGTTGTTATGCTCAAAGAGGCGCCATTCGTTCCAGATCCGTCGATCCTTCGTCGATCCTTCGTTTTGAAGCACAAGGAGCCTCTCATGTCCATTCCGGTTTCTCCAGGAAACTTGACATTGTTAAAGTAGTTACCTTGTTACTTGCTCATGAACTGGGTTATCTCGACGCAGATAAGGGTTCCACTTTAGAGCAACAGCTCTTGGAGACCAAACGCATGCTAAATGCGCTGATCCAGCAAGTACGTCAGAATTCCAGATCTACTACTCGCCAGCGACAAAGAACTAATGACCTGAGAACCAATAACTAATCACTGAAGGAGGCAGGAGAATGCTCAAACGCTTAGAAGAGTTGAAACAAAACACACTGAAGCAACTGAAGACGGTTGGCGACAGCAGTGCGCTGCGAGAGCTCGAAGGTGCGACAATAGGCAAGAAGGGAGAGCTGACGACCATTTTGCGTTCCATCGGCACACTACCGGCGGAGGAACGGAAGGCGGTCGGGGAGAAGGCCAACCAGGTCAAGCAGGCGCTGGCGGCGGCTATCGAGGTACGCGAGGAGGAGATCCGCGCCCAGGAGATGGCCGCAGACATGCAGGCCGGGGCCATCGATGTGACGCTGCCGGGGCGGCCCATTGCCACCGGGCGCATTCACCCGGCCAACCAGGCCCTGCGCGATATCTACGACATCTGGGCCGAGATGGGCTTCCAGGTGTACCGCAGCCCGGATGTAGAGACGGACGATAACAACTTCTCGCTGCTGAACATCCCGCCCTACCACCCGGCCCGCGATATGTGGGATACCTTTCACACCACCGAGCCGGACGTGCTGCTACGCACCCATACCTCGCCGGGGCAGATCCGCGCCATGCAAGAGTATGCCCCGGAGCCGATCCGCGTTATCTTGCCGGGGATGTGCTACCGCTACGAGCAGGTGACCGTGCGCAGTGAGTTCCAGTTCAACCAGGTCGAGGGGCTGGCAGTGGGTTACAACATCCGCATGACCGATCTCAAGGGCACGATGGCCGCCTTTGCCCGCCGCTTCTATGGCGCCGACCGGCAGGTGCGCTTCCGCTCATCACACTTCCCTTTCACCGAGCCGAGCATCGAGGTGGATGTGCAGTGTATTCTGTGCGATGGCGCGGGCTGCCAGGTGTGCAAGTACACCGGCTGGTTGGAGATCGCAGGGGCAGGGATGGTCCATCCGGTGGTGCTCAAGAACGGTGGTTACGAGCCGACCAGGTTCTCCGGCTTCGCCTTCGGCATGGGAACAGAGCGAAGCATCATGCTCAAGCACGGCGTTCAGGACATCCGGCACTTCTGGGGAAATGACTTACGGTTCCTGGAACAATTCTAGGAAGGCAGTAAGGAGTGATGAGAAGAGCAGAAAGCAAGGGAGTGGTCTATGAGCAAAAGCTCACCAATGGGGATGAAAATAGCAGCAGCTTGTAAGTGATTGTGGCGTATGGATTCCCGCCTTCGCGGGAATGACAGAATTGGCGAAGGCCGGTTATGTTGAGGCTTGTGATAGCAGCAGGCACATACAAAGCACAAAGCTTTTAACTCGTTGCTCGTGACTCATTGGGTGAACGGGTCCGCTTCCTGGATATTGCAGGAGCAATTAGTGAGGTGAATTGCTACCCGCAATTCGCCTATGATCTGGGCTACATCACTCAAGACGACTATACAAACCACAATCAGAAGCTTGTCGAAGTTCGCCGTATGCTTATCGCCCTAATAAAGCAGGTGCGCAATGCCAACGAATAACCATTTCTCATCACCCATCAGACGACCTTCGGTCGTCCATCACCCATCACTTGAGGAGTAACAACTCATGCGTGTACCAATATCATGGTTAAAAGATTACGTAGACATTACGCTGTCCATCGAGGAGCTGGCCCACCGGATGACGTTGGCCGGGTTAGAGATCGAGGGCATCGAGTACATCGGCATTCCGGCCGGCGATGTGAAGGATGCCGGACAGCATCTGGCCGTTCCCATCTCGACCGATCACCTGGTATGGGACCGGGAGAAGATCGTCGTTGGGCACATTCTGGAGGTCAAGGCACACCCCAACGCCGACAGACTGGTACTGGCGATGGTCGACTCGGGGATTGGAGAGGTCGAGACAGTGGTTACCGGCGCACCCAATCTGTACCCCTACAAAGACCAGGGGCCGATTGCCCCCCCGCTGGTGGTGCCTTACGCTCGGGAGGGCGCAGAGGTTATTGACGGGCATAAGGACGACGGCTCACGGATGATCCTCAAGGCCCGTGCCCTGCGCGGCATCGAGAACAAATCAATGGTCTGCTCGGAGAAGGAACTGGGCATCTCTAACGAGCACGAAGGCATCATGGTCATCGATGCCGATGAGCCGCCCGGTACGCCGCTGCAAGATGTGCTCGGCGATGCCATCCTGGATATCGCCATCACGCCCAATATGGCCCGCTGCCAGTCGATCATCGGTGTGGCCCGCGAGGTCGCCGCGCTGACCGGGCAGAAGGTGCGCTACCCCTCGCTCGATGTGGTGGCGACCGGTGAACCAATCGAGAAACAGGTGAGCATGGATATCCGCGAGCCCGACCTCAACCCGCGCTTCACTCTGGCACTGATCAAGGGGATCGAGATCAAGCCCTCACCGGAGTGGATGCAGCGGCGGCTCAAGTACGCCGGAATGCGGCCGATTAACAACATCGTCGATGTGACCAACTACGTTATGTTGGAGTTCGGCGAGCCGCTGCATGCTTTCGACTACGATATCCTGGCGGAGCGATCAGGTGGAAAGGCACCGACCATCATCACCCGGCTGCCGGAAAAAGGCGAGAAGCTGACAACGCTCGAAGGCGTGGAACGTGAGCTCGATCCGTTCACCATCCTGGTGTGTGATACGGCAGGCGCGCTCAGTCTGGGCGGTATCATGGGCGGGCTGGAGTCGGAGATCTACGATGCGTCAACTTACATGCTCGATGCACAAGGCGTCGAGCTGGGCGAGGAAGAGAAAGCCAAGCGCGGCAAAGCCGATGCCCGTCCGCAGAGCTCGACCAATGTGCTGTTGGAAGCTGCCAATTGGAACTTCATCAATGTCCGCAAGACGCTCCAGGCACAGCGCGAGCGTGGCAAGGAAATCTCCTCGGAGGCCGGGGCGCGCTTCAGCCGGGGCGCGCATCCCGAACAGGCAATGGTTGGCCTGCTGCGAGGCATCGAGATGATGCGGCAGGTGGCCGGCGGCGAGATCGCTAAAGGGGTGGTCGATGCGTACCCCAACCCGGCGCCGGTCGTGACGGTCGACCTGCCGGTAGATGAGGTCGAGCGGCTGCTGGGCGTATCGCTTAGTGCTGGCCAGATTACGGAAATCCTGACCGGACTGGAGTTTGGCGTCGAGGACAAAGGTCAAGGACTGCTGCATGTTACGGTGCCCAATCACCGGCTCGACATCGGCCTGCTGCCGAATTCGGAGCATCAGGATATCGCCGAGCTTGTTGCTCGCGCCGACCTGATCGAGGAGATTGCCCGCATCTATGGCTACGACCGCGCGCCGGAGACGATGATCACCGATGTCATCCCGCCACAGCATGCCAACCCTTCGCTGTCCGGCGAGGAGAAGGTACGTGATCTGATGGTGCGGGCAGGCTTGCAGGACATCGTCACTTACCGGTTGACGACACCGGAGCACGAGGCGCTGCTCACGCCACCTGGCGAAGGCTCAGATTGGCCTGATATGTCTTATATAACACTTGCCAATCCGATCAGCGTGGACAGAACCGTGATGCGTCACACGCTGACGGCAAGCGTGCTGGATGTTGTCGCGGCCAATGCCCGCTGGCGGGCGCGGCAGGCGCTGTTCGAGATCGGCCGGGTTTATTTGCCGGTAGCGGGGCAAAAGCTGCCTGATGAGCCGACCCACCTGTGCATCGCCCTCACTGGCGAACGGACACTCCCGGCCTGGCAGAAGGGCAGTGATGCTGCTGCGCAGCATAAGGCATCAGAGCAGATGGACTACTACGACCTGAAGGGCGTGGTTGAGTCGCTGATCGATGGGCTGCACATCGAGGGCGCCCATTTCGAGCCGGCCGAGCACAGCAGTTTCTATCCCGGCCGGGCAGCCCATCTGGTGATCGGAGGAACAATTGCCGGGACGCTGGGCGAGCTTCATCCGCTGGTCCGCAAAGCTTTCGAGCTTCCTGAGCAGCCGGTGCTGATCGCCGAGCTTGATCTAGGTGTGTTAATCGGTGTGGCTGGTGACAGGCATGTCGTCGAGGCCATATCCACCTACCCCGCTATCTACCAGGATATTGCAGTGGTGATGAACGAGGATGTGCCTGCCGCCGATATAGAGGCAGCCATCCGCGAGGCAGGCGGCTGGATGCTGGTCACAGCGCGTCTGTTCGATGTGTACCGGGGCGAGCAGATCGGCGTGGGGAAGAAGAGCCTGGCCTATGCGTTGACCTTCCAGGCCCCCGACCGCACACTCAAGGATAAAGACGCCGATAAACAGCGCAACAAGATTGTCCGGACGCTGGAAGCGAAGTTCGGGGCGAAGTTAAGGGCATGACAAAAGTCCTCACGGAGGTTTAAGTACAACCAACCTCCGTGAGGACTTGTTATCTGTGTCAATTCAGGTACGTCACCTGAAAAATCATCGAAGCGGCGTAGTAGAAACGCTTTTAGCCTAGCAGTTGCTCCAGCGCAGCAAGCAGCAGCAGTACGTTCTCGGGTCGTGAGGAATATCCCATCAGACCGATCCGCCAGACCTTGCCCTGCAGTTCGCCCAAACCTCCGGCAATCTCGATGTTGTAGCGACGCAAAAGCTCCTGGCGAATGCGCACCTCATCAACTCCCTCAGGGATGCGGACGGTGGTCAGCATCGGCAGTCGGCGAGCCTCAGGCACGTGCGGCACGAGGTCAAGCTTTGCAAGGCCCCGCCACAGCAGCTCGGCGTTGCTGCAGTGCCGCGCCCATCGGTTCTCCAACCCTTCTTCCACCACCAGTCTGAGCCCTTCGTAGAGCGCATAGTTCAATGAGCTGGACGCAGTATGGTGATAGGCCCGCTCATGCCCCCAGTATTTGGCAAGCAGCGTCAGGTCGAGATACCAATTGGTGCCAGGACTTTTCCGCTGCTCCAGCTTGTCGATGGCCCGCGACCCCAGGGTGATCGGCCCGGCGCCAGGCGGGCACCCCAGACATTTCTGCGAGCCGCTGTAGCACACATCAATGCCGACGTCGTCCACCCGCACCGGAACGCCCCCCAGCGAGGTGACTGCGTCGACGATCAGTATTCCTCCCCGCTCGCGCACCACCTGGGCAATCTCATCAAGCGGCTGGAGCGCCCCCGTCGAGGTTTCAGCATGGACAATGGCGACAATCCGGGCCGGGCGGCGGGCAAGAGCATCTCTGACCTCTTCGGCGCCAAAAACCTCGCCCCACGGGCGGTCGATGGTCTGTACATCGCCCCCATAGCGGCGAGACATCTCGGCAATACGACCGCCAAAATAGCCGTTCACGCACACCAAAACGGGATCGCCTGGCTCGACCATGTTGGCAACGGCCGTTTCCATCGCAGCACTGCCGGTGCCTGATACCGGCAGTGTGAGCGAGTTCTCAGTTTGGAAGACATACCGAAGCAGCTGCTGGATGCGATCCATGATCGATAAGAAAGCCGGGTCGAGGTGCCCAAGCACGGGCGCAGCCATCGCTCGCAGCACACGGGGATGCACCATGCTGGGGCCAGGGCCGAGTAAGACGCGTGCCGGTGGGTTGATCTCCGGATAATCGGACAGATCAGGTGATATCATCTGTTGGCCCCTACTCTGATATGGACAGGATTATATTTCGGTAACCACTCAGCGATCAGCGGTCAGCTTTTAGCCTTTATCTATGAACTCATCACTCACAACTGTTCGCAATTAACACCCCATAGCTGGGTAGTTTGACAATGTCAACTTAAGCAACATCTCGATGCTTCTATGCCCAGCGAGGTCGCCCCCGTCTCGTCTTCGCCGATCCCTCGCTTTGTGTAGCAAGCATAACGGGTCTTCTCATGCCTATTCTAGAAGAGCCAAGAAACATGACATTGTCAAAGTAGTTACATTTCGTATTATCTCACACTTTGAAACGGCAACATAATGGCTAGGGTTTTTTGGCACTACCGCATAACTTGCTATGGATATGAGCGAGACTTGAAAAGAGAGGGTTCTCAGGGCAAACTTAACCTGTCAGTAAGAAAGGA